>NZ_JBEXRZ010000069.1:0-34844 GCF_040613325.1 Streptomyces sp. NPDC006283
GCCGTCGCCACGCCGTAGAGCACCAGGCCGGCCGTCAGCCCCACCAGCCGCCGCCGCGGCGGCTACTCGCCACCCATAGGCCGGACTGCAGGTCCAGCGTTGCGGAGCGTCGCGCCTGTCAGCCGGCTGCACCGCCGTCTGCTTCGAACGCCTCGGTGGTGGTGTAGGTGCCCGTCGGCAGGTATGCGCCCATGACGGCACGCTCGTCACCGGGCACCTTGGTGTTCTGGACCGCGTACTGGAACGACGCGGACGGCAGCATGTTGCGCAGGACGACGTAGGTGTCGTCGAGGTTGCCCACACCGTCGCCGTTCGGGGAGAGGCTGAGCCAGTTCACGCCGTGGGCACGGGTGGCGTTGACCGGACGGTCCTCGGGCAGGCTCAGCACGATGGTGTAGCGGCCGTCGGCGTCGGTGACGATCTGCTCGTCGTAGAGGCAGCCGACCGTACGAGTCGTCGCATAGGTCTCGTTGGTGCAGATCGACCAGTACCGCAGTTCCGCATCCGAGCGCATCCGCGGGTTGCGGTGCGTGGTGGCAGGGGTGACCGGCAGCTTGCCGCGCAGCACCAGCACGTCGCCGAACTCACGGCTGACATAGGCGCTCACGTATTCGTTGTCCTTGTTGGAGAACTGCCCGCCGGTCTTGAGCGGAGTGCCCGAGCAGGCCCCGTTGTAAATGCAGCCGAGGCCGAACTTCTGGTTGTAGAACGCGCGCCAGACCGGGGCCCGCTCGGCCGGGAACCCGGCCGGTTTGCCCTGCTGGTTGCGCAGCGCGTCATAGGTGTCGGCCGGTAGATAGGTCAGAGGCAGCGTCTCTCGGTCCTCGGCCTCAACCGCATCGCACATGTCGGCACCGGTCACCGTGGTCCCGTCGGCCAGGCGCAACGCCGGGCGCGGCAGGCCCGCCCCGCCCGTGGGGTCCGTGTGGCGGTCGGGCAGGTAGAGCCGGTAGAGGAGCGTGACGTGGTCCTGGCCCGGCACTCCGGCGTACACGGTGTTGGCGGCTCGGTCGGCGGGGTCGGCGGGCGGTTGGTCGCCGACCAGGGTCGCGGTGTAGGAGCGGTGCGCGTTCGAGGAGCGCTTGGCCCCTGGCAGATAGGGGTTGCGGGAGCCGGGGTCAGGCTGGGTGGACACGTCGTTGAGTGCGTCGGTGGGCGAGTTGGTGGCCTCGTTGTACGAGTTCAGCGACTGGTAGCGGGCCTGCGCGTACTCATGATCGAAGGTGAGGTGTGCACCCTTGGGGAGTTTGAACATTGCGGCCCAGTAGAGGGCTCCGGTGTCGGGGAATGCGTAGTTGTGCCGGTCGGTGTCGGCGCGTGGCGTCGGACCGAACCAGAAGCAGTCGGCGGCCTTGGCTCCGGCAGCCTCGCGGTCCTTGCCGAGGGCCTGGTCGATAGGGGCCGTTGCACTGGCGGCGGGGCCGGCAGTTGCGAGAGCGGCTATCCCCAGGGCGAGAGCTCCGGCACAGGCGGTGAGCTTGGACAGCAGGCGAGGCATGGACTTCCTTTCGCATGACGGACATTCCGTGCTGCGGAGGTGTGGGCGGACCGATCGTGTGACGGACCCTGAACATCTGAATCGTGGTTCGGAGCATGCCTCAGTCACCCCTCGTCCGTACAGAGGCGCGGCAGAATCCATGACGTGCGGAGGCCGGGGTGCGGCCGGGCGTGCCGGACATCGGCGTACAGCTCTGAAGGACTCTGCTGAGAAGGGCGTGATTCGAGCAGGCGGGCGTCGTTGGTCAGGGCACGGTCATTTCACGGCGGGCAGGCTGCCGCGGCCGCCTACAGCCAGCCGCGCCGCGCCGCGTGGAGCCCCGCCTGGAAGCGGGTGTCGGACCGGCACGACCGGCGGCTACTCCTACTGGCTGCCGTCCGGAAAGACCACGGTGACCGCACACCAGCCAGGCTGGCATCAGGAGAGCGACAGCGTCAAAGTCCTGCCCGGCCGCAGTGGCGGGCCGACCTGCGACTGCAGCTCGACCGCCGCTGCTGACCGGCCGCGGCGGCCGGACCGGCGTCAGCCTTCCACCGTGGTGGGACGCTGACGCCGGTCCGGCCGGGCCCAGACGCTCATCAACCGCCTGCGCTGCCGGGCGGCGAGGCCGGAGACGAGCCGCTGGGATGTCTCGCCGACACCGACTCTCCTCTTCGTTCAAAACCCCGGACCAGGACGCCACGCCAGGCGGCAGCCTCGCTCCTTCCAGCGCCGTATAAAGCAACGGTCGCCCTGCCGGGGTGGTCTGCGACGATGGGCTGCATGAACGAGGAAGTCATTCCCATTCTTCGCGTCGAGGACGCTGCGGCGGCGGTCGCGTGGTACGAGCGACTGGGCTTCGCCAAGCAGTGGGAGCACCGCTTCGAACCGGAGCTTCCCACGTTCGTCGAGGTGGCCCGGGGCGGGGTGCGGTTGTTCTTGTCGGAGCACGAGGGCGACGCCCGCCCCGACGCGTTGGTCTATCTCCGCATTCGCGATGTCGAGGCCATCGCTTCCGAGTTCGGTGTGCAGACGACGGACGCGCCCTGGGCGCGTGAGATCGAGCTGCGTGACCCTGACGGCAACCGGCTGCGGATCGGCACGCCGACGGAGTGACACTTCGTGGCGGCTCGAAGCGCCACCGACGTGACATCGTGGCGCCCCTCCAGCCAGTACACGCCCAGGAGGCCGACGGCGTGCACCGGCGACGTGCCAACGCGTGGCCGTTGTTGAAGAGTTCGTGCGCTGCGGAGTACCCGCTCCAGCCGGCCGGGCTTGCGGGAGGAATCGCCTGACGCCGGCGCCGGGGGCGGGGGAGCGGCCACGGCCGCGGAGTCAGGGCCGGCCAGGACAAAGTTCAGCACGGCCACGAGAGCCACGAAGGCCAGGCGCCACGGGTTGGCCACCGGCGCTGCATCCCCGTACGCGTTCCGGCAACTCGTCGGGCGCCCTTGGCGGATGACGACGCATTGGGAGGTGGTCGGAACGTGATGGCTGATGCGGTGGCTGCTCCACCGGTCCGGGCGGATGGGGTTGAGCGTTGCTCAATCAGCGTGGCCGGCAACGCTGGTCACGCTGGCCTCGCTGTCGTGGTCCGCGGGGTTCCGCAGCTGTTCGCGTGAGCGGCGGTGGGTGGGTGTGGGGGTGGTGAGGACGGCGAGGCAGGCGACGACGAGGGCGATGCCCAACCAGCCGGTGGCGGGGAGGCGTTCGCCGACGACCAGGACGGCGAGGACGGCCGCGACGGCCGGTTCGAGCAGGGACAGGGTGGTGGCGGTGCTGGCGGGTACGTGGGCAAGGCCCCAGCCGAAGAGGACGTAGCCGACGAACATGGGGACGAGCGCCATGTAGGTGCCGACGGCGGCGTTGGGCCAGGAGGCGACGAGCGGGGCACCTGTGGTGAGGAGGACGGGCAGCAGGAGCAGTCCACCGAGTCCGAAGACGGCGCCCATCGCCGCCCGTGAGGGGATCCGGCGGGTGATGAGCCGGTGCGCGGCCCAGGAGTAGAGGGCGTACGTCGCGGCGGCGACGAGGCCGAGGCCGACGCCGAGCAGCGTGCCGGCCATGGAGGCCCGGCTCGTGCCGTCGGCGGCATGGGCGGCTTCGGCGATGCACAGCAGGACGGTGCCGAGCAGGCCGAGAGTGGCCGCGAGGGTCCAGCGGCGTGTGAGCCGGCGGCCGTCCACGACGCGCTCGATCAGGGCCGAGGCGAGCGGGGCGGTGCCGATCGACACGACGGTGCCGACGGCGACTCCGGCCAGGTGCATGGAGCTGTAGAACGCCAGGGGGTAGACCGCCACCGAGGCGGCGCCGAGCGCCACCGTGCCGCGCTGGTCGCGCAGCCCGGACGCGTGATGGCGGATCTGCGGGGCGGCGACGAGGGCCTGGAGCAGTCCACCGAGGCCCATGGCGACGGCCCCGATCGCGAGCGGGCCCACGTCCGGGGCGAAGGTGGCGGCCGTACCCGTCGTCCCCCACAGCACGGAGGCGGCCAGCACGCACAGGGCCCCGATTCCCGCGGACCGGCCGCGGTCGATGCCCTTCACAGCCGGTCCAGCAGGGCCGCGGCCATCGAGCGGGCGTGCTGGACACGCTCGCCGTCGCCCTCCAGGCCGGCGCGGGCCATCGCGCCCTCCAGCAGGAAGGAGAGGTGCTCGGCCGTCACGCGGGCCTCGTCGGGCCGGCCAGGCAGCAGCTGCTCCAGATGGCCGGAGATCAGGCGCTCGACCTCCTCCTTGTGGGCGCGGACCACGGCCCGGCCCTCGTCGCCGGCCGGGAGCTCGGCGGCGGCGTTGAGCAGCCCGCAGCCGCGGAAGCCGTGCTCGTACGCGAAGGCCGCGTGATCGGCGTACGCGTCGAACACCGCAAGAACGCCCTCACGCGGGCCGTCGGCGTACCCCAGTCGCGCCCGATACAGGCCGAGCCACTCCTCGTGCCGGGCGTCCAGGTAGGTGCGGACCAGGTCGGCCTTGGAGGAGAAGTTGTTGTACAGGCTCATCTTCGCCACGCCGGCCTCGGCCGTGATCGTGTCGATACCGGTCGCCGCCACACCGTCGGCGTAGAAGCGCCGGGCCGCCGCCTCCAGCAGCCGCTCCCTGGCCGGCCGCCGCCGTCCGCTTCCCGCCATGCTCACGCCGGTCTCGCTCATCACAATCCAAACTAGGTAGGTAGGTCTACCTATCCTAGGGGAAGTACCGGAAGCGCGGAAGTCGAGCAGTCGCCCACGCCGGCTGCCGCGTCAGTCGTGAGGTGCGACGAGGCCGGTGACGGCCCGCGGCATCTGCTCGAGGCGGGTGGGGCCGTGGGAGTGGAGGACGCCTCGCCCGGCCTCGGCATCCCCATCGCCGCCGCCCGCCGCCGCCCCTCTGCGGCCGCACTGCACCGCCGCAGGGTGCTGTCCGATGTCGTGCGCCGTTCGGTTCCGGGCGAGGTGGCGATGCCTCCCGAAGCCGTGAACGAGTGCTGCCGCATTCTGGGTTGAGCGGCGGCCGGTCAACACCCCCGACCAGGGATCGCCTGGCCTGACTCATCCGTCCGCCCGAAAGGAAAGAAGGCGCACATATGGGTATGTTTGCCTCATTCGGTGGTGCTTCGGCCTGGCTGTGCTTGAGCCACGCCTGTGCTGCGGGCTGCCACGTGCGGCGAAGAGCTCTGCAATCGTCATCACCCCACCACATCGGCAAGGTTGGGCAGAGGAGCAGGCGTGGGAACGGTCACTACGAATGACGGCACCGGCATCTTCTACAAGGACTGGGGGCCGCGCGACGCCCAGCCGATCGTGTTCCATCACGGTTGGCCTCTCAGCGCCGACGACTGGGACAACCAGATGCTGTTCTTTCTCGACCAGGGCTATCGCGTCATCGCCCACGACCGGCGGGGGCACGGGCGCTCAACTCAGAGCGCGACCGGTCACGAGATGGACACCTACGCCGCCGACGTGGCAGCGATGACCGATGCGCTCGATCTTCACGACGCCATTCACATCGGCCACTCGACTGGCGGCGGCGAGGTCGCGCGGTACGTCGCCCGCGCCAAGCCCGGCCGAGTGGCGAAAGCAGTCCTCGTCGGAGCGGTCCCGCCGCTCATGGTCAAGTCCCCCTCCAACCCTGGCGGGCTCCCCATCGAGGTCTTCGACGGGTTCCGGGCCTCTCTCGCCGCCAACCGTGCGCAGTTCTACATCGATGTGCCGTCCGGACCCTTCTACGGCTTCAACCGCCCCGGCGCCGAGGTGTCCCAGGGACTGATCGACAACTGGTGGCGGCAGGGGATGCGCGGCGCGGCCAACGCGCACTACCTCTGCATCAAGGCGTTCTCGGAGACGGATTTCACCGAGGACCTCAAGCAGATCGACGTGCCCGTCCTGGTCGCCCACGGAACCGACGACCAGATCGTCCCCTACGACGACTCGGCGCCGCTGTCGGCCGAACTGCTGCGACACGGGAGGCTGAAGACCTACGACGGCCTCCCCCACGGGATGCTGTCCACACACCCGGACATCGTCAATCCCGACCTCCTTGCGTTCGTCAAGGAGTAACAACGGCACCAGGACTACGACCGATAGGGCACACGGCCGGCTCCCTGAGGAGACACCACGGCAGGCCGGCCCGGCATGGTGGGTCCAGGCCGGGCGGCGTCGTCCCGGGGGAGGGGGCCACCGGTCGATTACTGCTGGGCGCGGCGCGAGCTCCATGTGCCCTGGACGCGGCGCGACGCTCCGTAAGTGCGGTGATCAACCAGAACCAAGCGATCACGCTCGGTCGAGAGGTGACTTCTTAGCTCCAGCCGGAAGGCAAGGGCACCCGCCTCGTCCTCACCCACGCGGGCTTCGACCTCGACTCCCCGATGGGCCGACAGGCCTACGACGGCATGGGCAAGGGCTGGCCCCACGTCCTGGACCGCCTCGACACCGTTCTGGGCGAGACCGCCTGACCCGGCCCACAACAGGTGCTGACTACGCCCAACCCCTGGGAGCACGCCAGGCCCTCCGCTCCGCGCCCACGGCGTCGAACTCCTTGGCGAGGTTGCGCAGTACGAGAGCACCTTCCGGCTCTGCTGCCTCGGGCGGCCCGGCAGGCATCATCGTTGCCCTGGCCGAACGGATCGGGGCCTTACCACCGGACTGGTGACCAACGGCATTGCAGGCGGACGCGGTCCGGCCGAGGGCCGGCGTGTACGGCCGGAAGCCGACTTCCGTCGTAGGCTGGATCGCTCACGTGCGGGACAGGAGGCCGAGGTGCCTGAGGCGACAGTGGCCGAGGTGATGGCCGAGTTGGCCGAGCTTGAGGATCCGAAAATACGCGAGGTGAACGAGAAGCACGGTGACGATCACGGTGTGAACCTCGGCAAGCTGCGCGCGCTCGCGAAGAGGCTGAAGACGCAGCAGGGACTTGCGTGCGGCCTCTGGGAGACGGGTGACAGCGCGGCGAGACTGCTGGCGATCCTGATCTGCCGCCCGAAGGCGTTCGAGGGTGACGAGTTGGACGCCATGGTGCGCCAGGCGCGTACACCCAAGGTGCACGACTGGCTCGTGAACTACGTGGTGAAGAAGAACCCGCACGCCGAAGAGCTGCGTCTGACCTGGTCCGCCGATGCGGATCCGGTGGTCGCGAGCGCCGGCTGGGCGCTGACCACCGAACGCGTGGCGAAGAAGCCGGAGGGCCTCGATCTGGCGGGACTGCTGAACGTCATCGAAGCGGAGATGAAGGACGCCCCGGATCGCCTGCAGTGGGCGATGAATCACTGTCTGGCGCAGATCGGGATCGAGCACGCCGAGCACCGCACCCGTGCCATCGACATCGGTGAGCGCCTGCAGGTGCTCAAGGACTACCCGACTTCCCCCGGCTGCACGTCTCCGTTCGCCCCCATCTGGATCACCGAGATGGTGCGCCGACAGCACGCTGAGACCTGATCTCATGTGCAGTCGTGGTGTGCCGTATGACCTCCAGCCGCTTCGGCGGCGGGCGCTTTCGAGGATCGCCCGGCGCCGGGCCGGGAGCGGTCGTTGCACTCGGTGATGCCGCACCGGTATGTCGTCGCCTCCGTTGATCACGCACTATGAACCCGTCGGCACGGAATTTCCGGCGGGCCGGATACTGCCCTGGGGCATACGAGCAGGTCGACACTCGTCCCGAAAAGGCGGCCGTCGTGCGCGGCCGGGCTGAGGACATGTCCGCGGGGCATTTCATCGGGGGAGCGACCGCCGCGGCAACCATGGCCACCGACGATCGCGTGCGGGCGGGAGCCGACCTCGGCGGTGACTTCTACCTCCACCCTGCTGGGACAGGGCTCGGCCGACGCTATTCATGCTGCTCGGTGCCGTGTCCACGCACAGTCCCCACAGCGTTCGGCACGGTCGAGTACGCCGGGGCGATTACCGAGGGCCTCAAGAACGGTGAGACGGTCACCGTGATCGGGTTCGGCGAGGGGCGGCGGTTGCTGGGCGGCGTATCGACAGTTACCCGGACCGACCAGCTGGGACCGGCGGGAGACCCCGCGCCGCTGAGCGGCTGATCACCTGGGCCGGCGCGCAGTGTTCAAGAAGCTTTCACCGGTGCGGAGCAACACGGCGCGCCTGCTGCAGCGGCGGATGATCCTTTCGCACCCGTTCCGCATGCAGGCCGCTGGGCAGCGGGCGACGGTGGAGGACGTCGGCATGTTGCCGGCCAGGGTGTCGTGAAGGAGCGAACAGATGTCGGAGCGCAATACCGGGCTGCGCAGCATGCACGATGTGGGGCTGGCCGCGTGGTTCGGTGGTTCCCTGATGGGTGCGGTCGGCTTGAACACGGCGGCTCAGGCCGAGGGCGGCACATGGCGCAACACCGCCCGGATCGCCAGCGCGGGCTGGGCGGCATGGACGCCGGTCAACGCCGCGGCGATCGCCGTGCACCTGGTCGGCAGCAGCGGACTGCTGGCCGCCAACGCCGCCCGGGTAGCCACCCAGCAGGGTGTGGCCGCCTCCACCATCGCCAAGACAGTGCTCACCGGCGCCGCACTGGCCGCCACCGCCTACAGCCGCTTCCTCGGCAAGAAGATCGAGCTCGCCTCCTCCGACAAGCCCGACGACGTGGAGAAGGCAGCACAGCACCCCCTCGACACCGACAAAGCCCAGCACCACCTTGCCTGCATGCAGTGGGCGGTCCCGGCACTCACCGGCGGCCTGATCGTCCTCAACGCCCTGCACGGCGAACAGCAGCGCCCAGCACAGCAGATCCATGGAATGGTGCAACGCGCACGGTCGATGACGCCGCACTGGGCCGGCATGCACTAGCCACAGCAGGTGATGCTCTGCCAGGCACGCGAAGCTTCAGCTTCGAGATCCAGCCCAACGGCCGGCTGAAGCTGAACGTGGACCGCCTCAGGGTGCCGAGCGAGAGCGGCCTGGGGGGAATTCGTTGCCGTCGCAGTCGGAGACCGTGGCGAACCAGGACGTGACCCAGACGGTGAGACAGTCGCTCTCGTGGATCGTCTCGAACGGGTGGTCATTCCACGTCCCGTACGAGGTGACGTGCACAGCCTCCCCGGGCTTCAGCCAGTAGTCCTGCCCGAACGGCTCGAGCCACAGCTGCAAAAGCTCCTTGCCGTCGTTTTGCACCAGTAGCGGCACCGGGTTCCCCAGTTGCTGGATCGCCGCGAAGCTGAGGTCCCCGGCCTTGGGCATGTTCGTCTTCAGCGGATCGATGATCCGGTCTCTTTCTTCCCGCTGAACCGAGTCCTGTCCGTCCACGTGATCATTGTGACCCCGCCCTGCGGCCGAGAACAGCCCGGACCGCAAACTGGATGAGCTGCATCAAGGCTCGATCACCTCGCCCCGCACAGTAAACAGCTCCCAAACTGGTCTACTCACGAGCGTGTTTGAGGTCGCAGAGATGGGGTGGCCGTGGTCCTGGATCCGCAGCGCTGGCTGGAACTATGGCGTTCCATGAGCCTGACCGAGGTCGCCAAGGAGACGGGCCTGAACTGGCGGGCGGTCAGCAAGTACCTGGCGGCCGACGGACCCGCTTCGCCTCCGCGCCGGTCGCCGAACGACCGGTCACGAGTGGTGAGGCCTGCTGCTGACGGCCTCGCTCGGGCTAGGTGGAGCCTGTGCGTCGCCGGTGGAGCCTCGCCTGGAGGGGTGGCACGCTGCTGGCTGTGGGCGCTGCGCACGCCGTCCTGGCCAAGTCGCTGTACGTAACACCGCCGCCAGGCGCCACCTACGCAGAGGCGGACCTGCGGGCCGGCGCGCAACTGATGTACTACGGCGGCGATCTGCTTGAAGTCGCGATCGCCGCCGTCATTGCCGCACAGTGGTACGCGGCCACCGGACGCGATCTCCTGCGCACGCGCCGCACCGCGGCAGCAGCGTCGCAGGCGCCGTAGCAAATGCCGACAACCTTTCGAACGCGGAGCTGCGAAGCCGAGGTCTGGTCACCCAAGCGTCTGCTTGAACAAGGCGAAACGTGTGCTCAGTGTCGAAGAGGCGGAGGAATGACTGCCGGCAGCGGTCGACGTCCGCCTCGGTGGCGTCGGTGCCCGACCGCCACAGCCGTCTACCGGGGCCGCCGACGGCATGAGCCCCGTGGGGTTTTGACGTTTTGACGACCCGTGCACGCATCACCGTCTCCACCCCGTTGGCGCCGGAGGGACACGGCCCCGTTCATGCGGCGGGGTTGAGTTCGGCGCGGCCGAACAGCAGGGCGTAGCCGGTGGGGAGCTGGTGGAGGATGCGGGTGATGAGGTCGGGGCCGGCGTGGGCGGAGACGGCCGCGAAGACGGATCCGGTGTCCCAGCGGGTGGTGGCCAGGGAAGCGCCGGTGCGGGCGGCGAGGTCCTTGACGAAGGCCCAGCCGGTCAGTGGCTGGGTGTCGGGGATCTGGGCGGTCAGGACGCGTGCGGCCTCCAAGGGCAGCCGAGCGGCCAGGTCGACGCGTTCGTCGCCGGTCAGCTGGCGTCCCAGCCCCGAAAGGACCAGGCGGACGGCTTCCTCGGCTCTCTCTCGGGTGGGATAGGCGCCCTCGTAGCGGACCTTCTCCAGCATCTGCTCATATGCCGTCCCGTACGGCTGCTGGTGCTCAAGCGGTACGCGCACGTCGGTGATCACTGCGGTGTATGCCTTTCGTGGGGCCAGGGGTGGGGTGGTGCCGGTGAGCGGCACCGGTACGGGTCAGGTGGGCCGGGGGCGGCCGAAGAGGAGGTCGTAGCCGTCGGGGAGCTGGAGCAGGATCTGTTCGAGGAGGTCGTCGCCGGCGGCGTCGGCGACGGTGCTGAGGACGGCGCTGACGTCCCACGCCGCGGTGTGTTCGGTGGCCCCTTCGATCCAGGCCGCGGTCGCGCGGACGAACCGCTGTGGTGGCAGCGGCTCGGCGCTCTGCAGCGGGTTGAGGAGGATCAGGGCGAAGCCTTCCGGCAGACGCGCCGCCAGCTGGGCGCGTACCTCGCCGACCAGGTGCGCGCCCAGCAGGGCGAGCACCACGCGGGCCACGCGCTCGGCCTCTTGCAAGGAGTCGTATTCGCCGCGTTCCTTCACCTGGTCGAGGAACGCTTCCCATCGCACAGTCACGTCGGCCGCACCCCTTCCTCGAGTCCATGGGGTGCGGAGGACGGGAGAGGGGGAGATCAGGTACCCGTCCTCCGCCGTTGTTCAGCCCTCGGCTGTCCGGCTCAGCCGGAGATCTCTGTGCGGCCGGATCCGACGCCGATGGAGATCTTGCGGGGCTTGGCGCGCTCGGCGATCGGGATACGCAGGGTGAGCACCCCCGCGTCGTGGTCGGCCTTGATGTGCTCGGTGTCGAGGGTGTCGGCGAGCACGATCTGGCGGGAGAAGACGCCCAGCGGCCGCTCGGACAGCTCCATCTGCACGTCGTCGGCCTTCGCCACCGGCCGGCGCTCGGCCTTGACCGTCAGCATGTTCCGCTCGACGTCGATGTCGATCGCGTCCGCGCTGACGCCGGGGAGGTCGAAGGCCACCACGTACTCGTCGCCCTCACGGTAGGCGTCCATCGGCATCGCCGACGGCCTCGACCAGGTGCCCGGGCCCATCAGCTGCTGCGCCAGCCGGTCCAGCTCACGGAAGGGGTCAGTGCGCATCAACATCGTGAAAACACCTCCAGAGGTTCGGGCAGTTACTGCCAATGCGCCTCACTGACACCGTTGTATCATGTCATCCAATGGATGACAAACGTGATGTCGTCTACCTGATGACAACCCGAGGGAGGTGCCCGTGACCCCGGCCGACCAGCCGTCCTCGTCCAGCACCGACGCCCACAGCCCGGCGTCGTTCCTTGCCGCAGCGGCGGCCCTGCACGCCATAGACGACGCCCTGCGCACCGCCCGGCACGAGGCTCCCGACACCCCCGGCGCCGGGCCCGGCCCGGAGCAGGCCCTGGCCTCCCTGATGCTGCTGCGGCAGGTCCGCGAGCAGCTCGCCGGATGGGAGACCGGCCTGATCGAAACCGCCCGCGACGCGGGCGCCAGCTGGGCCGACCTCGCCTCTCCCTTGGGTGTCGCCAGCCGACAGGCCGCCGAACGCCGCTACCTGCGCGGCCGCCCGGGCCCCGCCGGGACCACCGGCGAACAGCGCGTCCAGGCCACCCGCCAGGCCCGGGCCGCCGACCGCACCACCGCCACCAGGGCCCGCCGCAACGCTGCCGACCTGCGCCGCCTCGCCGGCCAGATCACCGCACTCACCGACCTTCCCCCCGCCGCCCGCCTCCCGCTCAGCGAGCTCCACGCGGCCCTCGCCCACAACGACCCCGCCGACCTCATCGCCCCCCTGACCGCCACCCGCCCTCACCTGACCACCGCCCACCCCGACCTCGCAGCACAACTCGACACCCTCACAACCGTTCCTAAGGACTGAGCATGAGTTGCACAGGCTCAGCCGGACGCTCCGAACGGTGTTGAGCGTCCTGGTCTCCCGCGTTCGCTCCGCGTCCAGCGCCGTCGGATCGTGTCCGTGGTCCGGGAATTCGGGGGCGGGTTCCCTCACGCCCACGGGCGCCGTGTCCGGCGTCGTCGGCGGCGCGCGCCGGACCCCGGAGTGTGAGGCCGCCGGTGCGCCATCGTCGGGCGGAGTGGGATGGTGGCAGCCGCCGCTGGAAGGCGCTTGAGGATCAGGACGGAAGGGTCCCGTCGTCGATCTCGCGCCAGAAGGCGTCGGCTCGTGCGTTGAACACGTCCGGGGACTCCTGGAACGGCTGGTGGGCTTCCCCCGCCATGACGTCGAAGCGGGCGTTCGGAATGGCGTCGGCCACGACCCGCCCGAGCCGCGGCGGCGTGGCCCTGTCCTGGTCGCCGGCCAGGACGAGAGTCGGTGCGGTGATGCCGGACAGCCGGTCGAGCGTGTCGTGCGGCGTGAACGCGTCCAGTTGACGCTGGAAGGCCTCGGCGGACTGCGGGTACGGGAAGGCGAGCGTTTCGTCGATGATCCGCTGCACCGTGCCGTCGGCGTGGGCGCGCGGCGTGTAGATCCACAGGAAGAACGCCTCCAGCATGGCGCGCTCATCGGGCGCTTCCTTCACCAGCCAGTGCCAGAAGCGGGTCATGGTGGTGAAGTAGGCGTCCGCTCGCGCCCAGGTACTCATGAGGACGAGGCTGCTGACAACCTCCGGGTGACGGAGCGCCAGCTCCTGGGCGATCGCGCTGCCGCCCGAGAAACCGGCGACATGCGCCTTGTCGACCCGGAGCACCCGGAGAAGTTCCGCGGCGTCGTCGGCCATCATGACCACGGACATGGGCCCGTCGGGCAACGGCGTCCGTCCCGACCCTCGATTGTCGAAGGCGATGACCCGGTACCGGTCCGACAGTCCGTCGAGCTGCGCCTGCCACGCCTCGGCGGGGTCGCTCAGCCCCGCGATCAGCAGGACATCGGGCCCTTGGCCCCTGCTCTCGGTCCAGATCGAGGTTCCGTTGGCTTCGACGTACTCGCCCATGGAATACACCTCCCGCCGCATCGTCTCCTCCGCCCCTCCGTGATCGAATACCGCCGCGCCGCACGCACGCCTGAACGCCTCCTCCGGTCGGCCCCGAAACCCACCGCGCTGGAGTTTTGAGCAGATCGTCGGATGCCTTGGACAGCGTGCTGCCGTCTCTCGTGTACATCTGTGGACGATCGCGTAATTCCCCAGGTGCCCGTCTGGCCGGGAGCTGGTAGCTCGTCTCGTCAGAGGTCGATGCGATGCTCAGAAGCCGATGGGTCATCGACCGAGCCGTAGCGCAGGACGACGTGTGCCGGGCGGAAAGGCAAGCCGTGCAGAACGGGTTCCATCACGGCAAAGAGCGCGTCAGCTTCGGGTCCGTAGGCGTAGAGGACCACCTCGCCGCCTCCGAACTCATGGCCGTCAAACTCGCCGACGTCAGCTTGTTCGATAGCTTCGGTCAACAGCGATTCGGCCTGGCGGACAGTCGCGCGCTGGTCCTGCCCGCCGAAGCCGTCATCGGCCAGTCGATACCGAGCGATGACGGCCTGCTCGGCGTCGGTATCGGCTTCGTCCATGTCAGTCATGCAGGGACGATCTCATCCCGGACCGGCGTGATCAGCAGGCCGGCCGTCCGCGTCGCGCTCCGGAGACGAGTTCTTAGAGGTCATCGGCCTGGGCCGCGGACAGCTGGCGCATGGCGAAGTCGTCAAGGATGAGGACGTCAGGGCGGACGCAGTCGACTGACGGACCCTCAGCAGCCCTCCCCGGCCGACCGGCCGGACGCCGACGACGTCGAACGGCACGCCTGCCCGAAGTGCGACGCGCAGCCCCGGTCACCGTGCCGCTCGCGCGGCGGCGTCAGCGTGGCGTGAGGAGGCAGAACTCGTTGCCTTCCGGGTCGGCCAGAACCGTCCAGGAGATCGCGGACTGATCGATATCAGGGTTGGTGGCGCCCAGGGCGCGCAGTCGGGCCGCCTCTGCGGCCAGGTCGTCACCGGGGTAGGGGCAGACATCGAGGTGGACGCGGTTCCACACGCTCTTGGTGTCGGGGGTACGGAGGAACTCCAGGTAGGGGCCGACACCTTTGGCGGAGCGCATGGTCGCCTGGTCGTCGGTGACCTCGACCAGCGTCCAGTCCATCGCCTCGCCCCAGAACCGGGCCATCCCTCGTGGGTCGGTACAGTCGACCACCACCGCGGCGATCGGCCCGGTGCCCTGGTAGATCGGACGGGGCTCCAGAACGCAGAACTCGTTGCCCTCCGGGTCGGCCATGACCGTCCAGGGGACGTCGCCCTGCCCCACGTCGGCGAGCGTCGCGCCGAGATCCTTCAAACGCGCGACCAGCTCCGCTTGATGGGCAGTCGAGGAGGTGGCCAGATCAAGGTGCACGCGGTTCTTGACCGTTTTGGGTTCCGGGCGGGCGACGATGTCGATGCAGACAGCCACAGGGTCGGGGTAGGCGAAGCCCACGGGTTCGAGGTTGGTCACGCCGGGTCCCTCGCTGTCGACACCCCAACCGAGTGCCTCCGCCCAAAACCGGCCGAGCGCGGAGTCGTCCTGGGCCTTCATGTTGATCTGCACGAGTCGTGTCGCCATGCCGCAGATCCTAGAAGCTCCCGCCAGCGGGGCATGGCTTCCGGGCGGTCCCGGCCGTTCCTGGCATTCGTCGTCTCCCCCCAAGGGCCCTGACGCGGTGACCGAGTTTGTCGCGACGGTGTGGCTTGTGGCGATGGCGGGGGTTGCGATGCCGGTGAGGACGAGGGCGAGCATTACGAGGTCGCCGCCGGTCCTGACGTGTCGTTGCCGGCACCACTCACGGAGACCGCGTGGGAGGATCTTGCGGCCGGCCTTGGGACGGGAGGGAAGGAGATGGCATGGACCGAACGCTTGGTCGTGCGAGACGGTGTGCGGCTGGTCTGCCGGGACTGGGGCGGGAACAGGCCGGCGATAGTGCTGCTGCATGGGCTGGCCGGTCATGCGGGGGAGTGGGATGCACTGGCGGAGCAACTGACGTCCGCGTATCGAGTGGTCGCTGTTGACCAGCGTGGGCATGGCGCCAGCGAGCGACTCCCGCAGGATGTCTCCCGCGCTGCGTTCGTTGCAGACGTCGTAGCTGTAACAGACCAGTTGAGCTTGGTGCGGCCTGTTCTGATCGGCCAGTCCCTGGGCGGACACACCGCCATTCTGACCGCCGCGCGGCGCCCTGAGGCGGTGCGTGCGCTGGTGATCATCGAAGCTGGGGCCGGCGATCCCGACCCGGACGGTCCGGCTCGGATTGGTCGCTGGCTCGACTCGTGGCCGGTCCCGTTCCCCTCACGTGATGCTGCTGTCCAGTTCTTCGGCGGCGGGGCAGTCGGCGTGGCCTGGGCAGACGGGTTGGAGGAACGCGGTGGCCGATGGTGGCCTCGCTTCGACCGAGACGTGATGGTCCGTTGTCTGATGGACAATGCTCAGCGTTCCTTTGCGCAGGAGTGGGACCGCATCGGCTGTCCCACTCTCCTCGTCCTGGCTCAGTCGAGCTTCCTTGCCCCGTCCGAAGTGGATGATCTGCTGCGGCGACGCCCCCTCACCACTTCCGTCAGCGTTCCCGGCACCCATCATGATCTGCACGTGCAGCAACCTGGCATCGTGCACGATCTGATCTCTCCTTTCCTTGCTGGGCTTGCCAAGGAATGAGTCCTGTGCCTCGCGGAACCCGGTTCAGCCTGCAGCAGCCTGTTGTGCCCTGGTGTGGGCGAGGCGGTAGGACTCGGTGCCGGTCTGGATGATCGCGCCGTTGAAGGTGAGCCGGTCGACGATGGCGCGGCGGCGAGGTTGCCGGCGGACCCGGCCGCGAACGACGACGACCAGGCGGTGGGGCGCATCAGGCCCGCGAACCCGCAGGGCAGGACCTGCACGTAGCTCTGGCTGGCTGTCGAACCCCCTGACGACAAGCACAGGCTTCCCCGTACGCTCCGGCCAACGGCGGGTGCCTCCCGATCTCGATCTTGTGAACATCGACCACCCGCCGCGGCGGGTGCTGATGAGGATCTCTTCCTGGCGCGTGACTCGATCATTGAGGGGCGGGCCATGCGGTGCCGCTGGATTCCAGCGCTACATGCCGTACGCCGCAGCTATAGGAGAACCAGAACTCGGCTGAGATCCTCGTGAGTTCGCGAAAATCGAGCGGGCAGTGTCAGCACGGTGCTGCACACTGAGCCCTATGAACCAACCAGATGTCCTCTTCAGTGGCGGTGACCTTGCCGACACCCTGAACCATCAGCTCACCAAGATCCCGGATGCCGTCGCTGCTTGGAACGAGGACAGGCCGCTGCCCGCGCCGTGGCTGCCCGGCACCGAAGTCCTCACCACCGAGCCGTCCCCCACCGCCTGAGGAACAGAGCCACCATGCAGTACCGCACTATCGCAGGCACCACCGTCAGCGCCATCGGCCTGGGGGCCATGCCGCTGTCCATCGAGCATCGCCCGGACGAGGCGCGGGCCATCGCCACCATTCACGCCGCCCTCGACGCCGGCGTCACGCTCATCGACACCGCCGACAGTTACCACTGGCACGCCGGCGAGGTCGGCCACAACGAGCTGCTGATCGCCCGCGCCCTGGCCCGCTACGGCGGCGACACCTCCGGCGTCCTGGTGGCCACCAAGGGTGGCCGCAGCCGCCCCGGCGACGGCAGTTGGTCCGTCACCGCCACCCCCGCCCACCTCAAGCGCGCCGCCGAGGCATCCGCCAAGCGCCTGGGCGTCGACGCGATCGGCCTGTACCAGCTGCACAAGCCGGACCCGGCCGTGCCCTGGACGGAGTCTGTCGGCGCGCTGCGCGAGCTGCTCGACGCCGGCACGATCCGCGCCGCCGGGATCTCCAACGTCACTGCCGTCCATATCCGCGAGGCGCACGCGATCCTCGGCGACCAACTCGTCTCCGTGCAGAACCAGTACTCGCCGGCTGTGCGCGACAGCGAGCCCGAGCTGCGGCTGAGCACGCAGCTGGGCCTGGCTTTTCTGCCCTGGAGCCCGTTGGGCGGCATCTCGCGCAGCTCACTCGACGGCCCCTCTGGCCCGACCTCGACGGGCACTGCCTTTCACCGTATTGCGGAAGACCACGGTGTCAGCCCACAGCAGATCGCCCTGGCCTGGCTACTCGCCCACTCCCCGGCGGTGATCCCGGTACCGGGAGCCAGTCGCCAGGCCTCCATCACCGACTCGGCCCAGGCCGCGGACCTCACGCTGAGCATGGAGGAGTTGACGCAGATCGAGGACGCTCTGCCGGGCTGAGGTGGGTCACAGGTCGCCGCTTGCCGACCTTGACCGAGGACGGCTGGGACCTGGTTCCTGTCGCTGCATCGGCACGTTCGCCGACCGGTCGAGGTCGATTCGGGTGTCCATCCTTTGATCTTCGCGGTGATCCCGGCCTTCAGGCCGGGCGGGAATGCGATCCTCGCCTTGGAGGCGCGGAGCGCCGGTGTTCGCTGCGCCTTCGGCAGTCGACTCGGCGAGGATGCAAGGTCAAGTGGACCAGGTCGGCGCGGCGGCAGCGCAGCCTGACTGTTCACGTACTACCGTCTCCGCCTCGCTGTCGACCACGATCTCTTCGGTGGGGCAGCGCGGTACCGGCCGGTCGCCTTCCCGTTCCAAGCCACTGTGCGAGGGCCGCCAGGCCGCGCTGGAACGCCCGCTGGGCCTTGCTCGAGACCTTCGTCGCGTGCGTAGCCGCTGACTCTGTTGCTGGAGGGGGACCGGGACGACGAAGCCTTCGGGACCCGGCGGGCTCCAAGGCGTCAGTTCATGAGCAGTAGCCGCGTGTTCGGTACGAGCTTCCGGTTCACGCTGGTGCTCTGTACGAAGATCGTGAAGTCGTCGTTGTGGTCCGGCTTGACGCGAACTTCCGTGTCCGGCAGGCCGAGGAGGGCTCGGGCCTCCGGCCCGGTGTATACCCGGTCCGTCTTCTTCTCCAGTACCGCGATCTGCTTCCGCGCCTGGATCTTCTCGGACTTGCTCAGCTGGTAGAACGCACCACCGGTTCGGTATGTGCGTCCGCATTCAATGACCCAGTCCCGGATCGCCGCGTCACGAGCCACCGGGATCAGCTGGTACTCCGACGGATTCACCGGGGTGAGGCCGGCCGCCTTGATGGTGTCCTTGTTGACTGCCTCCGCACCCGTGGAGAACACCGCCCGCGATCCCCGGATGCCCTGGGCGCGGCCCACCATGAACTTCTCGGTGGCCTGCCGGATGACCTGCCCGGCCTCCTCCAGGCCCTGTGTGCTCGTGGCGTCCCAGATGGCGATGTTTTCCTTCGGGAAACCGCACTGCATGGCCTCGCGCTTGCCCATCTGGTCCGGCACAAGGACGGCCAGCGTCCAGTTGTCCTCCTGCGTCTCGATCATCTCGGCCACGGCTTTCACCAGTGCACGCGGATCCCTGGCAGGGGCCTCCGGGCAGCGATGACTTGCGTTCTCCTGCCCGTCGGTGAGTATGAACGTCAGGAAGCTGTGGTCGCCGTACAGTTGAGCTGTCTGCGCCAGCTCCCGCTGTGACTTCAGTGCGGCCGCCAGCAGAGCCGTCATTCCGCCGACCCGGTACAGATGCCTCAGCGACGGCATCCGCAGCACGTCCTTGTCGTAGATGACGCACTCCACCTTGTCCGCGAAGACGTACACCGTGACGCGGGTCTCCTGGTCCAACTCCCTCGATCGGCGGGCAAGATAAGCAATCTGCTGGTCGGCGACTTCGACGACCTTGCCGCTCAGGTGCGACATGGACGAACTGGCATCCAGCACAAGGGCAACGTGATTGATGTAGTTCTGGTCTCCGGACATGACAGCTCCCCCTCTTTCCGACTCGATGCTCCTACCATCTCACCCACCACTGACAATCGATCTTGGCTCCCGGACTGGATGAAGAGCACACCCGACCAGGGGTGTACCGGATTGCCGGCCTGGGGGACATGCCGCGTCCAGGCGGGCCCAGGTCGGTGATGGACGAGCAGGTCGCCGCGGTGGTCACGAAGACGTTGGAGTCCACACCGAAGAACGCAACACATTGGTCGACTCGGTCGATGGCGAAGGAGGTGGGCCTGTCGCAGTCGTCGGTGTCACGCATCTGGCGGGCGTTCGGCCTGCAGCCGCACGACCGGTGCTGCCGGTGATGAGTTTCGACGCTGAGGCACACAAGCAGCGCACCACTGTCGAGCGGTGCATCAACCGCGAGCGCTCCAGCGGCTTACATGACGGAGGAGGAGGCTCGGCTGTTGCTGGAGGCGCGCAGCCTGACCGGTATCGTGCCCGCCGCGACCGTCGGCGGTGTGCGTACCCACGCGCGCGTTGACGCCCGCCCGGCGTACGGCCGCTTCCCGCTGGTGCTGCTGTCGGGCTTCTCGACGCCACGCAGCACGCTCACCGCCCTGGCGAACGACCTGGCGAGCCGCGGGTACGTCGTCGCCGCCGTGGACCACGCCTATGAGTCCGTCGGCACGTCCTTCCCGGGCGGACGTGTGCTCACCTGCCGTGCGTGCGAGCGGGTCGCCACGGACGAGGAGCGGGCGCAGGTGGTCATGAACCGAGCGCACGACCTCTCTTTCGTGATCGACCAGTTGACAACGTCGGGCACGATCCACGGACAGAGGAGCCTTCCGTACGCACGCATGGTCGACGCTCGGCGGATCGGGGTGGCAGGGCACTCCATCGGTGGCGCGGCCGCCGCTGAGGTCATGCTGCAGGATGGGCGTGTGCGGGCAGGCGTGAATCTGGACGGCAACTTCTTCGTCCCGTTCGCCGGGGCGGGTCTGGAAGGGCGCCCGTTCATGATGATGGGCGCCTCCGCCACCCACAGCCCCGGGAGTCCGGGGAGCGACTGGCGGGATGCCTGGACCCGCCTGGACGGCTGGAAGCGCTGGCTGACGGTCGCCGGGGCCGAACACTTCACCTTCACGGATCTGCCGGTCCTGGCCGACCGACTGGGCCTGTCCGATCCCGCAGCGCCGCTCTCGGGCGAACGCTCATGGCAGCTCACGCGCGACTACACGGCTGCCTTCTTCGACACGCACCTGCGCGGCATGGCACGCCCCTTGCTCGACGGTCCCGCGGCCGACCGACCAGAGGTCGCGTTTCCTCGGATGTGACAGCAGTTGTACAGGCGTTCTCCTCGAAGAGAACCGGGGCGCCGCCCCCTGCCTCGTCGAGAGTCGCCGCCCGGCGTGGGCCCGCATGCCGGCCTCGTTCCAGGCAACCAGGCGACGCCGGCAAGTCGTGGTGCGGCCCCGATCAACCTGGAGCGATACGGCTGAGGTACTCCCAGGACCGGTACAGATCCGCCTGGGCTCGGTCCATCTCCAAGACATGATCAAAGGACTGGCTGCCGACTATCAGTCGTCGAGGCGGGTTCGGCAGTGCCGCCAGCTCCATGATGACCGGGGCAGCGGTGTCCGGCTCCGGGGCGACGGCATCGCCCCACATCGCCTCCATCTCGGCGCGCAGGGGCTGATACTGCGCCAGGGGTTCGGTGTTCGTGGTGCCGGCGGTGAACAAACCGGTGTTGTAGCCGCCCATCTGCACGATGGTGACCTTGATGCCGAACCCTTCGACCTCCATCGCAAGTGCCTCGCTCACCGAGTCCAGTGCGGCCTTGCCCGCACCGTAGTAGCCGACGGTGGCCATGCCGCCGCCGCTGCCCATCGAGGTGACCTGGAGGAGTCGTCCGCCGCCTTGGGCGCGCAGGTGAGGAAGGACCGCCTGAGCCACCCACACAGCGCCGAAGAAGTTCACGTCCATATGCGCCCGGATCTCCTCCTCCGTGGCTTCCTCCACCATGCCGTAGAGCATCCCGCCGGCGTTGTTGACGACGACATCCAGCCTCCCGAACGCGGCTGCCGCCCGCTCCACCCCGCCGAACACGCACTGGCGATCGGCGACGTCCAACGGAAGCGGGACCAGGTGGTGGGGGTACTTCTCGGTCAGTTCCTCCAGGGGCTCGACGTTGCGGGCGGCAGCCACTACGCGGTCGCCGCCTGCCAACGCGGCCTCGGTGAAAGCTCTCCCCAGGCCGCGGGATGCGCCGGTGATGAGCCAGACTCTTGCATCCGCCATGGTGCCTCACTCTCAGTAAATGATACGAGCCGTCTCGGTTCGTCTTGACCGTAGGGCATTGCATCGAGCAAATCAATACGGTCCGTCTCGTTTCGATGGGCCGATAAGCTGGACGCATGTCCAATGAGAAGGGGCCGGACCACTCCCGGCGCAAGGAACGGTCCCGGCAGGCGATCCTCGCGGCTGCCCGCGCCTTGGTCGTAGAAGAGGCATACGAGAAGGTCACGGTCGAAGCCATCGCCGCCCGTGCCGGCGTCGGCAAGCAGACGATCTATCGGCGGTGGCCGTCGAAAAGCGCGGTCGTCTTCGCCGCCCTTCTGGCTCTGAGCGAGGGTGCGGACGGGCAGTCGGTCACGCTGCCGGACACGGGCGATCTCGAAGCCGACCTCAAGCTCGTCATGCGCGCCACAGTCGAGGAGTTCGCCGACCCCTCCTTCGACAGACTGATCCGCGCCCTCAACACAGAAATCGCCAACGACGCCGCGCTGGCAACCGAGTACCGCGAGAAGCTGGCCCAGCCGCTGGACGAGGCAAAGAAGGCACGCCTGCGCAGCGCCCAAGAGGCCGGCCAGCTCGCCCCTGACGCCGACCTCGACCTGGCCCTCGAAATGCTCTACGCCCCGCTCTTCCAGCGGTGGCTGCACCGTAGCCGTCCGCTGACGACCGCATACGCCGACTCGCTTGTCGACGCGACCCTCAGAGCTTTCGGCCCCTGAACAGGAGTGGAGGGGAGAAGGCCCCTGGGGGCATGGTCGTCGACCATGGTTGCGGATCTCGAGCGTGACCTGGTTCCTGACGGCTGTGGCTGATAGCAGCCGGAGCAGCCGACTGGCTGCTCCGGCCCCCTTGCAGCGGGGGAGTAGCACCCCCGCCGCGCCGAGAACACCACCCCGAGAACGGGCACCCGTGATGAGCGCGCGCACCGCTGCGGCCGTCAGCCAGTTGGTCAGCGTCCTGACGCTGTCGGCTCGTATCGCCGAGTCCGGCGGCATCACGCACCTGCTGGGGACCGTCCCGCCAGGTCAGTTGGGCGGCGCACTACGCCGGAGCCGATCAGGCCTGGGAGCGGGTAGCAGAGGCCCACGTGAACCAGGAAGTCGCCCTGCTGCTCGCCGAGATCGCGACGCCGAGCCCCGGGCCGCTGCTCTGCTACCGTCACACGCGCCAGTCTCCGTGCCTCACGAGGTGGTGCCCCGGGAAGCCCAGGTCTGCTGCAGCCGTCGGCCCAGGCGCTCGACCCGTAGAGGTTGCATGCCTCAACTGGCGCCCCACCACTGGTCTGCTGCCCAGGAGAGGGCGTACGCCTCCCCGTTGAGGGCCCAGTGCAGTGCCGCGGGTGTCAGCAGGCTGCCGGATCTGCGGCGCAGCTCGCAGAAGAGCACGCCGGCGGCTGCTGTGCCGACGACGGCTGCGGCTACTGACAGGGCGACGCCGAGCGTGCTGTGGCCGAAGACAGCCCCGATCGCGCTGTTGGCTCTGTTGATGCCCACTGAGGGAAGCACGTGCCAGAGGCCGAACAGGACCGAGGAGAGCGATGTCGCCCAGCCTGCGCCCCATCGGCGCTCGATCATGGCCCACAAGACGCCCCGGAACGCGACCTCCTCCAGCAGCACGGTGCCGAACGGCACACGGACCAGTACCCGGAACAGAAGCTGGCCCACGGACAAGTCCTCGGCACGCTCATCCAGGAACAACGGGCGGGTGAGCGGTACGGCCAACGCCACAAGGAAGCTGATCAGCACTGCCCCGGCCAGGATCAGCCCCCATCGCAGTCCGCGGCCGAGCATCGCCTTGCCGAGTCCGAGGTCGGCCCAAGTGATGTGGTCCCATCGAGCGATCAGAATCAGCACCGCGGTCGCGGCGAGGCAGAGGGGGACGTACAGCTCAGGTGTGAGCCGGTTGTTGAGCGCGTTCACGACGACGAGAACGGCGACGGCCAGGAAGATCCGCATGGTGATGCCAGGATCGTCGATCGGACACCTCTCACCGCAGCTTTCTCCGGTGTGTCCACCGACGGTGCTGTAGTAGGTGCCGGGTTTGATCTCGTCACCCACCCGGAACACGCCTTCGCCGAAGACCTTGCCGTCGGCCTCCAGATCGTTCCGCTTCGCCGCTCCGCCCAGGGCCTTGTCGATCCGCTTCCGCTCAGGATGGTGGGGCATAGCACCAGCGCGCCCTTGATCTCTGCGATCTGCTCCGGGCTCCCGGCGGTATCGAGGTAGCTCAGGCTCTCGGGTCCGGCCTGGGCGCAGATGCCGTACAGCGTTGCGAGACTGCTGATGTCGCCCTCGTCGGCGTACGCGGTCTCAACGGCCCTCCTCTGGAGTTCCGTCATCTTTCCATCGGTGCCTCGCCCTCGCACGAGTTGCACTTCGCCGGCCACGCCTCCTCGGGAGAGGTGTAGTAGTGCGACGCGTAGGTGTCGTCCAAGCACTTGATTTCCACCGTGACAACGGCCGGAGCCTCCGGCACGTCTGGCTCGGCCGACTCTTCCGACGTGCTCGACGTCGTCTCCTCGACGGCTGCCGCGTCGGGCCCGCTGTCAACCTGTGGTGGCCCGCTGGAGCAGCCGGCCACCACCAGAGCCGCCAGCATCGCGAGCGCGATCTTCTCAGCGGCTCGTTGCCCGCCGACTCCCCCCGAAATATTCGGCCTCCACATAGGCGATCGGCCCTGCCGCAGACCACTGAGCCAGCAGCGCGTCGAAGCCCCCTGGCAGCCGCCAGCACCCCAGGTCTCCTCCGTCGCTGCTGTCCGTGACAGCAGTGACCACCGCCGGTACGGAAGCCCTCGGCCGAGAGCACCGACAACTTCCGCGAGGCTCCAGCAAACCATCGTCTATGAGAGATGGCTGCGGTCTTCGGTGTCCGCGACGGTTGCCATTCGGCGGGCAATGCGTCGGCATGCCTGGGCGAGTTCGGGCGGGTGGAGGTCAGCGAGTTCGGTGTCGAAGGTAGCGAGGATCCCGGCGATGCCGGCCCAGGACCAGGCCCCGAGGGTGAGCCGGCAGTGCTCGGTGTCGAGGTGTTCGACGACCGAGCCGCCCGGCGCCCAGCGGGCGACGACATCGGCCGGCAGGTTGAGTCGGGCGCTGCCGGTGCACTGCCAGGAGGCGGTGGTGTCACCGCGGTCGTGACTGCTCATCACAAAGCTAGCGAGGTCGTCGCAGGGGAGTTCGCGGTGGCTGAAGGGGTGCGTCGTGGGGCGGGGGTGGAGCCGGTCGACCCGGTGCACGCGCCACTGATCGTCTTTGAGGTCGTAGGCGACCACGTACCACCGGCCGGCCCAGACGACCAGATGGTGTGGCTCGATGCGACGGGCGGGCAGAAAGTCGTCGTCACCGGAGGCGGGGCGGGAGCCGTCGGCGCGCAGCGTTTCGGTGACGAGTACGTGACGGTGGCGCACCGCGGCTCCCACGGCGGTGAGCGCGGTCGAGTCGATGGGGGGTGCCGGAAACTCCCAGTAGTTCTGCAGCCTGGTCAGGCGGAGAGACTTCATGGGCTCCCGCAGCGCGGCGGGCATGGCCTGTTCCAGGGTCACCAGCGCTCGCGCCGTGTTGTCGCCCAGGCCGAACACCGTGCTGGGTGCGGTCTGCAGGGCCACCGCGACCGCGAGCGCCTGATCGTGGTCGAACACCAGCGGAGGGAGGGTGTGTCCCGCGCCGAACCGGTAACCGCCATCGGGCCCGTGGACGGTGGTGATCGGGTATCCGAGTTCGCGCAGAGTCTCGATGTCACGGCGGACGGTGCGCTCGCTGACCCCGAGCGCGGTGGCGAGCTCGCGCAGCGGCCACTGGCGGCGCGATCCGAACAGGGACAAGAGGCGCAAGGCCCGTCGGGAGGTGTCCGCCATCCTCCCATCATGCCCGGTAGTGGCCACTCTGCGTCCGCTACCGGTGTCACGGTAGAGCGCCCATGTAGGCGAACGGTGACGGAAGAGGACGAATAGGGATGCGTGTGGTTGTAGTCGGCGGCGGGATCGGTGGACTCGCGCTGGGCGCGGGGTTGCGCCGCCGGGGGTTCGAGGTGGCAGTGTTCGACCGCGACAACGACGCAGCGGCGACCGGGGGTTACCACATCACCTTGGACGAGCGGGCCCAAACGGCGCTGCGCGAGTTGGTGGCACCCGAGATCATGCGGCGACTCCTTGCGTCGGCCTCGGCGCTGCGGCTGCGCGACCGCGACGCGTTCTGGGACCGGCGCGGCCGACTGCTCGGCTGCGGTCCCGATCTCAGCGGCCACCCCGGCATCGACGTCGACCGCATCACCCTGCGCAGACTGCTGGCCGAGGCGGTCGGCGACGACCTGCATATGGGGAGGACCGTGTCCGAAGTCGGCCGGGGCGACGACGGCACGCCCCGAGTGCTGTTCACCGACGCCGCACCTGTCTCGGCGGATCTGGTGGTGGGCGCGGACGGCACCCACTCCGTGGTCGCCCGGCACCTGGCGGGAGGCCCGACCAACAGCCCGGCGGGCATCATCGGCTTCTCCGGCCGTACCCCCCGCAGGGAGCTGAGCCCCGGTGAACAGCAACGGCTCGGACCACGATCAGGGCTGGCGATGGGACCACGGGGGGCGGCGTTGTACGTCGGCTTCCTCGACCCGGTCGGCAACGCCGTGCTCGACGCTCCCGAGCTACGGATGTCCGTCACCACCGGCCCCACCTACATCTGGGGCGCCATGTTCCCCGAATCCGCCGCGACCGAGTCCCTGCGCGCCCTGCACGACGGCGAGTTGCAGACCGCGCTGCTCGGACGGTTCCGCGAACGGGGCTGGGCCGAGCGCACCCTAGAGGTCATCGCCCGCGCGGACCCGCACACTGTGGCGGCGTACCGCTTCAACGCCGCCTCGACCCGCGCTGCCGAGCTCGCACCCTGGCCCGCGGGCCGTATCACCGCGCTCGGCGACGCCGTCCATGCGACACCACCCACCGCCGGAATGGGGGCCGGCGCGGCCATCCGTGATGCTGCCGCCCTGCTGCAGCACTTGGGTGACGTCGCTGACGGCAGCACCACGCTGACCGAGGCTGTGAACCGGTTCGAGGCAGGCATGCGCCGACGCGGCAGCGAGGTCCTCACCCTTGCCATGAGAACGGTCCGCCTGGTGCTGGCGACCGACACCCCACTCGGCGCCGCCGCTACCGCCGTGACCACCCCGATTCTGGCCGCCGCCGCCCGGCTGCGCCATTGACGATCAGTGTCGGTGCTGGCCGCGCGGCTCAGCTTGCTCCTTGCCCTCCGGGATCGAATCGCCCGTCGAACAGGCCCGCCACAGGCGCCGTTTCGCAGATGGACGACGGGCCTCCGCCCGGCCATGTCCTTTGCGACGAAATCCATGGAAACTGAGCGGAGGCCCGCTTCGACCCCACCGGCCACCGGCCGCTGTGGGTTCGCGCGACACCCTCTTCTGATAGGCCGGGGGCATCCGGGCGGCGCGCACGACGGACAGAACAGCACCTTCGCCTACGATGACGCCGGCAACACCACCAAGCGAGCCACCGGCACCCGCACCCAGGACCTGACCTGGGACAAGGAAGGCCACCTCGCCACCCTGACCGAGGGTGGCAAGACCACCAGCACCTCTACGACCCCGACGGCGATTGCCTCATCGCCAAGAACGCCGACGGCTCCAGCATCCCCACCCTCCCAGGCGGCGACCAGCTGCACCTCGCCGCCAACGGCACCAAGCCCGGCCCCCGCTACTACACCCACAACAATGAGACCGGCGCCGTCCGCACAGGCAGCGACATCTGCTGAAGGGCAGGCTGCGCACGAGATGAACTTGCTGGCGCTCACATTCCTACTTTCCTTCGGTACCGTCGGCGTCGCTCTTGCTCTGAACTTCCGTGGCTTCGCGGACGCCTTCTTTCGTTTCACATCCAAGTTCATGCTCGGTGCGACTGGGAGTGCCACCCCGCGGATGCTGAGCTTCGTTGGGGCAGTAATGGGAGTGCTGTCGGCGATCGGCGTGGTGATTGAGATATCCAAGTCGTTTCGCGCTTGATTCTCCGGCGATGTCCATAGGGGAATTAGGCCGCTATCGACGCCCGCCTCTACTCCGGAAGGCTTTGGGTCAGCTCTGTTGACGGTGTGTGAGTGATCTGGTGGGGGATACGCGGACGTGGTCGCCGGTGGCGCCGGAGGCTGTGCGGCTGCTGGCGGTGTTTTATGCCACAGGCTGTGCCTGCCTATGAAGGGTTGAGCGATGTTCGTCGGAACCTGGAACTGGATCTCTTTCCTCTTGGGGCTGCTGACGCTGTTCATCGGGATATCGGTCCTGACCTCTGGTGATTTCGCGGGGGAATGTGTTCACCGTAGTCCTCACTCTGACCGTGGGGGGCTGGGTGTCGTTGACGGCTCCATTTGCGGTGTTCGAGTGGACGATGCGGGTATCCGCTACAGGGGAATTTTCAAGAGGGTCTCGCTGCCCTGGAGCGAGGTTCAGTCGATTTCCGTCGACTGCGTGGGAGGCGACGGCCTTCTGGAGGCCGAGATGCCCGTCGTGAAGAAGGCTGACGGCAAGGACCTGCCGATCCTGATTCTGGCCGGGTACACATCGGGGCAGCCGCGCGTCAACGGCAGGGTGCGGCGTCAGGCGTCCGTGATGCAGGAGGCGCTCCGCCGCGCCAACCGCAGCTGATCGTCCCGCTGCCCAAGGGCCGGGAGCCTTGGCGGTTCAGAGATCGTCTCGGTTGGTGATCAATCAACGCTCCGTCGCGCTATGCGGGCGTGGACAATCCGCGTGCACCGGTTGATCAGGGTGGGGAACACTGTGCTGATGAGCTCTGCAGCCGCCCAGACAGCGCAGGAACGGGCCCTTCGGCATGTCGCGGAACTGGCGTCGGGTCCTCCGATGGACCCGGCATTGCGGGTGACACTCAACTTCCACCCGGACCGTCTGCTGCGTAACAAGCCGATCCTGGACGCTATGGCCGAGGGCGGCGTCTACCACTCACAGTTCGTCACTGGGACCAGCAACGGCGGCCTGACCGCGCATCCAGGCGGCGACCGGTGGCGCTGGGAGAGCCGGATCTTCGACGGGGCGTATGACGAAGCGACCGCTCATGAGCGGCCCGTCTACGGGGCGTTGAACTTCCGTCGCAAGCCGGTCGGCGGGGCGCCGCGGTTCGGTTCGGCCCACTTCCGGCTGACGACCCAGACGCTGATGCGCAGCACGTTCTGTTACCCGGACAGTTTCCTCGAACCGTCGGATTTCGGTGTCGCAGCCCGCATGGGGCTCATCGAGCTTGCTCTCGTCGATCGTCAGGACGAACTGGATGATTACATCGAGGCTCAGGTGCATGGGCCGGTCCAGCTGCAATGCCATGTGGAGGCGCTGGTCCTGGACCCCAGCTACCGAGGCACGACGGTTGAGGACGCGGCTCTGCGTCTTGGCTGCCCGGTGGAGTGGCACCCCGGCTTCCGACTCGGGGTTGAAGAACTCCGACGTCACCCCGGCTACCGCGGTCAGGAATACGTCGACTTGGGCACGCGGATCGCGGTCGATGGCGTGCTCGATCCTCGGATCGTCGGAGACGCTGCACGTGCCGGCCTCTATGACCCCCAGGCGGTCAAGAAGGTGTGGCACTACCTGGCGCGATTCGGGTCTCCCTGGAATGCCACGGACAGATCGGTGACTCCGGCACCGATGGAGGGGGCTGTACTAGATGGCCTTCGTTGAAGGGCTGGTGCCGGATGGACTGTGGGATTTGTTCCGGGCTGTGAGACCGCAGATCCCCACGAGGCCGCAAGGCGGCGGACTGCGCCGCCGCCCCTGACCCACCCCTGATCCAGCAGGACTCTGCCGCGCACCGCCCCGCGGCGACTCGCGCGGCGGTTATTGAGCGCGCTGGTCGATGAGTGCGGCCAAGCCGTCCAGGATGCGCTGTAGGCCGAATTCCCATGCCTGGTCCTGCCCCTCGGATTGGGCTGCCGAGGCGAGGGCCTCGGTGAGCGCGGGAAATCTCTCACCGTGCGCCTGCATCAGGCCGCCGAGGATGGCGCCGAGCTGGGCCTCGGGGTTGCCCGCGGGGCCCGCTGCGCGGGCTTGCTGGGTGATGCCGCGTACGTGACCAACCAGAAGGACGGCGGCGTCCATCCGCTCGGCACCGCTCAGCCCCGTACCATCCAGTGCGGCGACGGCACGCTCCATCCAGGACAACTCCCCAGGTCCTATCACCCGCGGGCCGAGGGTGGCCTCCAGCGCCCAGGGGTGTTGGCAAAAGACGGCGATCAACTGGCGTGCCCAGTCCTCCAGTTGCTCTCGCCAGCCACCGTGCGCCTTCTTTGCTGTCGGGTAGGGGCCGATCGCTGCGTCGACCATCAGCGCGACCAGCTCGGCCTTGCCCGGCACGTACCGGTACAGCGCCATCTTGGTGACGCCCAGTTGTGCGGCAACCCGCTGCATGGAGACATCGGCCAACCCCTCCGAGTCGGCGATCTCGATGCCGGCCCGCGCGATGCGGGCCAGGTCGAGTGTCGGCCTGGGGCCCCGTGCGGGCTTGGGGTGCGGCCCCCACAGCAGCCGCACAGCCTCGGCGTGCTCGTCGCTCAAGTCCCCTCCGGCCCTGCCTTGTCGAAGCAATTTAACTGTGTCTATGGTACACAGTAATCATCGGTGTCCGCCGGACACAGTTTCAGTGGGAGGTACCCCGTGAACAGGAACGTCCTCATCTCCGGCGCGAGCATCGCCGGCCCGGCGCTGGCCTACTGGCTGGGACGCCACGGCTTCAACCCCACCGTCGTCGAACTCGCCCCGGCCCTGCGCAAGGGCGGTCACGCCGTCGACTTTCGCGGTGAGACACACCTGACCGTGCTGGAGCGCATGGGCCTGCTGTCGGAGCTGCGTCGCATCCAGACCGGCGGCAGCCCGATGCGCTTCGTCGACGAGGCCGGTCAGACGCTGCTACATCTGGCCGAGTTCGCCGGCGGCGAGATAGAGGTCCTCCGTGAAGACCTGGCCCGGGTGCTGTACGAGCACAGCGCCCCCTACACCGAGTACATCTTCGGCGACTCGATCACCGGCCTTACCGAGACCGCGTCCGGCGTGCGGGTCGAGTTCCAAAGCGGCACCTCACGCGACTTCGACCTCGTGATCGGGGCGGACGGGCTGCACTCCAACGTCCGCCGCCTCGCCTTCGGCCCGGAGCAGGACTACGTCAGCCATCTCGGCTACTACGCCGCCACTTGGCAGCTCCCCAGAGACAGCTACCCAGGGCTCGCAAAGGGCTCAGTCGGTTACAACGCGCCGGGGCGGCTCGCCTCTGTCGGCGCCGACCACCGGGACCCGGCACGGGCGGGAGCGTTCTTCGTCTTCGCCGCGCCTGAGTTGTCGTACGACCGGCACGACCCCGAACAGCAGAAGAAGTTGATCGCCGACGCCTTCTCCGGCCTCGGCTGGGAGGTGCCCCGCCTGCTTGCCTCTCTTGATCAGGCCCCCGATCTGTACTTCGACTCGATCAGCCGGGCGGACGTGGACACCTGGTCCACGCGGCGGGTGTGCCTCGTCGGCGACGCCGCCTGCGGAGCCACCATCGGCGGCATGGGCACGGGAACCGCAATGGTCGCCGCCTACGTGCTGGCCGGCGAGCTGGCGCAGGCCCGGGGCGAGCACCGCACGGCCTTCACCCGATACGAGAGCAGGCTCCGCAAGTACGCCAAGGGCTGCCAGACAGGCGGCGACCGCACCGGGAAGTTCCTCGCGCCCGGCACCGCCACTGGCATACGTCTCCGCAATGCCCTGCTGTCCCGTCCTTTGTTCCTGAACGGAATGCTCAGGTTGGGGGAGAAAGTCAGCAGCACCGTTGCCCTTCCCGAATATCCCGTCGCCCCAGCCGCATCAGCCGGTGACTGACGCGGCCACCGGTGCCTTCCCGGACGCCGCGAGTGCTGTTCCCGGCGCCAGGCGCCAGGCTCCGGGCGGAGCGGGCGAGAGGGTCGGCGGCATCCCGCTCGTCCGCCGATTCGGAGGCATGGTGACGGCCGGGCGAAGCCACACGCGCAGCCGGGGCCATATGGCCAGCGGTCGCCAAGGTCCTGGGGTTGAGCCGGGCGGCGGCCGCGCTGATCGGCGCGGCGAAGTACCCGCCGGAAGCACCTGCCGCACCCGCGGCGGCAAGGTCGCCCCGAAGTACACCCTCGCGAGGAGAAGGCGAGCGGCCTCGGTAGAGCGGGGCGTGTCTTGCGATGTGCGGCCGCGTAGTGCACGGTCAGGGCCCGCACCCCACTTCAGCAGCCTTCGGCTCGGCCCGCAGTCGGGACGACCAGTCGCCGGCCAGGTCCAGCGAGCCGGTCGCCGGAAGGCAGCGCACGGCGACGTCCTGGCGCCTGGCCAGGCCGGGTACCCGGGGCATGGCTTCCTGCAACGGGACGTCCACCTCGCGCTCCCGGTGGTGGGCCCGCCGCAGCCTCGTACGGGCCGAAGAGTCGGCCGGCCCGCCATCGTTCCGCCGACAGCTGGAGGACAAGCTCACCGCGGCCGCCGCGACGGCCGATGCCGGGTACCCGGTCCCTTGTGCTGGCCCGGAAGATCACGGGGTTGCGCCGCCAGGTTCCTCGCCGGCCCAGACGGCGCCCAAGCCCGACGCACTCCTGATGCCCCGCCACCCCGCGGCGCAAGGAACGAGCACCGTCCACGACCGCCACGTGCCAAGCGGGCACCCAGCCAACCGACAAGGAGAGAACACCGTATGACCACCGATCAGCCGCTGGCCACGGCCATGCACGAGCCAGCGACTCCGGCCCCGGCTTCAGACGAGGAACGCAGCCGCGCCCTCGCGCAGCTGCGCACCGCGGTTGCCGTTCTTATCGCGGTGCCAGGGCTCCTGATCGTGCTGGGTGCGATCGGTCTCGCCCTCGTCTCCCCGCGCCTGGAGGGCCCGCTGACGACCGGCGGCACTGTTGCCGGCGCGCTCCTGACCGGTGCAGCACTGCTCGTGCATCGCAGGTGAACAGCCTGGCCGCCGCACCGACGACATGGGGCTGCTGGACATACGGACGTGCCACATGGGTGGCCGGGAGGTATCCAAGGACCTCATCCGCGCCCTCGGGGACACCGTGACGAAGAAGCCGCCGCCGTGTCTGCCCACTGGCAGCAGCAGAACAAGCGCCTCAACGCCTCCTTGAAGCCGTCACCGCTCCCAGCCCCACTGGCCTGAATCTGCCCTCGACCCTGGAGCTGTGTCATCAGCTCTCCATTCCGGGCGACACGGCAGGTAGGGGGAGGCTCAGAGGGGTAGGAGTCACCGCGCCCGAGGATGCGGGCGTGGCCTGCTTGACCGGCCGGGCCGCCGCCTGCACAGTCGAGATGCAGCACCGCAGCAGCGCCGCCTGACTCTGCCGACCGGTCCCGCCCATCCCCTCGTGGCAGACGGCCCTAACACCCAGGAGCGGCTGATCCGATGGTCCTCGACCTGGTTGTGATCGGTACGGCCGTCACCTTGGGGCCTTTGCACAACAGCGCCTTCATCCTGCTGCTCTCCTCGCGGCGCGGCGTCCTCAAGGGCCTGGCGTTCCTGTTGTCGTGGCTGGCCAACCTGGTCGCGGTGATCGCCTGCGTGGTGCTGCTGACCGGCGGTCAGCCCCCGGCCCGTCACAGCGTGCCCTCGACCGCCGCGGTCGCCGCGAAACTCGCCATCGGCGTGGCACTGGTGTTGTACGGCGCCCACCGGCGCCGCCGACCGCCCCGCCCGCACGGTCCGCCCCGCTGGACCGCCCGGATCGACGACGCCTCCGCAGCCACGGCAGCCGGCCTGGCATGGCTGATGCAGCCCTGGGCACTGGTCGGCGCCGGCGCCGCGACCGTCGTCGACGCGCACCTCTCCACCCTTGCCGACTGGCTCGCATTGACCGGCTACTGTCTGCTGGCCACGCTCAGCCTTGTCGTCATGGAGATGTACGCGGTCTGGGCGCCCGCGGCCGCAGACGCCCGGTTGAACGCCCTGCGGAGCTGGCTGGAGCAGCACCAGGAGCAGCTGATCGTCACGCTCTCCCTGCTCGCCGGCACGTGGCTGACGGCCCGGAGCATCTACGAGCTGGTCGCCTGACACGGACGGCCCCGGAATGCGCGCCACCGCACCCGGTTCTCCAGCCCCGTAGGGGCGTCAAAATCGTACAGTGGTCCGCCACCCGGGGCAGCTTGTGGAGCCAGGGAACCGCAGTGCTCGGGCTGCCAGAGCGAGACCCTCCAACCCATCACCCAGCGTGTCGCTTTCACGGAAAGTGAGCCAGAACCACTACTGCCGAATAGAGCCAGCCGACCTGATCGGCTGCAGCGTCATGGGTTTTCTCGTTACTCCACAGCGCGGCCGATGAGCTTGTGGCTCCCGGCCGGTCCAAGCTCGTGACACCCCCTGAAAGGACACCGCCATGCCGGAGCTTCTCGTCGACTTCATCACCTCCCTCGACGGCCACGCATCGGGAGAGGGATGGCCCGGGTTCTGGGGCCTCGAGGGCCCGGAGTACCTCGCATGGCTCGGCGAGCAGCCCGAGGCCACCTACCTGATGGGAGCGAACACCTACCGCCTGATGTCGGGCTTCGCCGCAGGGGAGGTCCCCAATGGCCAAGCCGAGTTCAGGCCCGAAGAAGAGGCGTCCGTCGACGAGCTCACGCAAGCGTCCAAGGTGGTGTTCTCCTCCTCACTCGAGGAGCCACTGACGTGGGCCAACTCCACGCTCGTCCGCGACGACGCCGTCGATGCGGTCCGCGCCATGAAGTCGAGTGGCTCGGGGCTCCTCAGCACGATCGGCAGCCTCAGCCTGTGCCGGTCCCTGCTACGAGCCGGACTCGTCGACCGCTTCCGGGTCGTGATGTTCCCGGTGATCACCGGGGCCACGGGCGAAGAACGCATCTACGACGGCTATCCGGACGTTGCCCTCGAGATGATCGAGCACCGCACCTTCGACGACCGCATCCAGCTGGTCGAGTACAAGCCCCGCGTTCTCGAGCACCCGCCGCTCGGCGTCCCTGCGTGACGCCGCCCCGTCCGCCGGTCTGGACGGCTGCCAAGCCGGCGCCGGCGGGCGCGGAGCAAGTCCTCATAAGGGCGAACGGCCAACATCAGGACGCCCGGTCCAGGGTTAGTGGTCAGGTCGGAGGGGATCGGCGTCAGGTCCACGAGTGCGTCCGTCGCCTAGTGGCTGTCGTCGGTAGCGAGCATCATCTCCCTGCGGCGGCAGGCGCTCGGCTGGGGTGTCCCAGCCGATCGCCTGCATGAACCGCGTCGCTGACTACGAGGGGCATGTCTGCCACCGTGCTTGGGGACCGGCCTATTTGGCAGGGGATCGCGGCGGATGAGGCGTGGACCAGGGGAGCAGCCGAGAGCGTGTGCGGCGCCGGGCTTCCGGGCCTGCGGTGTCGCGGACGCCTTCTACCGGCTCAAGAACCGGCTCCA
>NZ_JBEXRZ010000070.1:0-34455 GCF_040613325.1 Streptomyces sp. NPDC006283
CCCGGTACCGCACTCCGTGCGGTGTCTCGGTCTCCCCCTGTGGCCTGGCGGCCGTGGGAGGTTCCCCCAGACGTGGCTGGGTTGCCGCGACGCGGTGATCCGGCTTCCGCCAGGTAGCTCCAGTCGGCCGGAGCCGCAGGCCGGGGAGCCCTGAGGGCGGAGCAGGTCCCAGGAAGCTCCGGCCAGGGGCTTCGGGACCGGGCCCCGGGGGCGTCAGATCACCGTGCCGCGGTCATCGGCTCCCTCAGGTCAGCTCCAGTCGGCCGGAGCCGCAGGCCGGGGGCCCCTGGGTGCGGAGGACGCCCCAGGCGGGGGCTTCGGGGCCGGGCCCCGGCCGGTCGGATCACCGCGGCGCGGTCCGGGGCGCCGGGCGTGTTGTCGTCATGGGGCATCCGGCCGGGGGCTTCGGGGCGTCAGACCACCGCGCCCCGGCCCGGGTCGTCCGGCAGGTCGTCGTCATGGGACATCCGGGCCACCAGCGTGGCGAAGCCGCCGAGGAAGCCGCCCACGCACAGGGTCGTCAGCCACCACGTCATGTCCCAGCTCAGCAGCACCGCCACCAGCATCAGCACCGGGCCGCCGATCACCGCCAGCCAGGCGAACTTGGCCGTCACGTCCGCCTCCGGCAGGGGCGGTGGCTCCGGCGGGACGAAGTGACCCTCGTCGCTCTCGTCGAGGTCGTCGTCGCTCGCCTCGGCGACCTGGTAGTCGCGGGGGCCGCCGACGCCCGGCGCGAAGGTGATCGAGCTGCCCAGCGCGGGCTTGTCCTCGTCGGGCTTCTCCGCCGACGGCTCCGGGGACTCGTTCACGTCGCTCTCGAGCAGGGCCAGATCGTCCACCGACTTGAACGGCTTCGCTCCCGGCGGGTCGGCCGGCTCCTCGCCGTACCCGGCGACGATGGCCGCCCAGGCGGCCTCCTCGTCGATCGGCTGCGGCTCACGGTCCGCGTCGTGCTGCTCAGCCACCGGTCGTGCTCCCTCCCAAGGCTTCCGTCGCGGAGGACCCCTTGGTCCCCGCACTCGGAGCGAGCCGGCCGATGAACGCGTAACTCTCCTCGAAGATCCGCTCCGCATCGTGGTCCAACGTCGCCACGTGGTAGCTCTGTTCCAGCAGGATCTCCGTGACGTCCGTGGAGGACACCCGGCTGAGGATCCTGGCCGAGTCCGCGGCCGGCACCACATGGTCCTCGGGGCTGTGCAGCAGCAGCATCGGCTGCGTGACCTGCGGCAGTTCGCCGTCGACCATCCGGAAGAACTGCCGCACCGAGTGCGCGGCGTGCAACGGCACCCGGTCGTACCCGATCTCCTCGACGCCCTCCTTGGCGATGTCGCTGGTCAGCCCCTTCGTGGACGGCACCAGGTGGCGTACGGCGGGCAGCAGGGCCGCCATCGCACCGTGCACCTTGTTGGCCGGGTTGACGACGACGACGCCCCGGACCGCGTCCCCGTGCTTGGCGGCGAGCCGCAGCGTCAACGCGCCGCCCATGGAGAGGCCGAAGACGAACACCTGCCGGCACCGCTCGAGCAGCGTGCGCAGCTCCCTGTCCACCTCCGCGTACCAGTCCTGCCAGCCGGTGACCTGCATGTCCTGCCAGCGGGTGCCGTGGCCCGGCAGCAGCGGCAGGGACACCGTCAGTCCCCGCTCCGCCAGGTACTCGGCCCAGGGCCGCAGCGACTGCGGGGATCCGGTGAAACCGTGGCAGAGGAGGACGCCGACCTCGCCGCCGTCATGGCGGTAGGGCTCGGCTCCAGGAATGACCGGCACCGGGGTCTCCTGTTCGTGAGGTGTGAGACGTACGTGGTGTACGGCAAGGGCGAAGGGTGTGCTTCACGGTACGCGACCGCACCGACACCGACCAGGGCCGTTCGCGCACCCGCGGCACGTATGTGAGAGGCCGCGCACGGCCCCCTCGCGCGGGAAGCGGGGGCCTACCTCGGGTTAAGGTCTGTTCGACAGCAACAGGAGGCATTCGAGTTGATCTACGGCGCCATGAAGTTCTCCATCGGAGGCTCGCTGAAGCTTGCCTTCAGGCCTTGGGTGGAGGGGCTGGAGAACATTCCCGCCGAGGGTCCCGCGATCCTCGCCAGCAACCATCTGTCGTTCTCGGACTCCTTCTTCCTCCCCGCGGTGCTCGACCGCAAGGTCACCTTCATCGCCAAGGCGGAGTACTTCACCTCGCCCGGTGTGAAGGGCAGGCTGACGGCCGCGTTCTTCAAGGGCGTCGGCCAGCTTCCCGTGGACCGCTCGGGGGCGCGCGGCGCGGGTGAGGCGGCGATCAAGGCCGGTATCGACGTGATCGAGTCCGGTGGTCTGTTCGGCATCTACCCGGAGGGCACCCGCTCCCCGGACGGCCGTCTCTATCGCGGCAAGCCCGGCGGTCTCGCCCGTGTGGCGCTGGCCACCGGCGCGCCCGTGATCCCCGTCGCGATGATCGACACCGAGAAGATCCAGCCGCCCGGCAAGGTGATCCCCAAGCTGATGCGCCCCGGCATCCGGATCGGCAAGCCGCTCGATTTCAGCCGCTACCGCGGCATGGACGGCGACCGCTTCATCCTGCGGTCGGTGACCGACGAGGTCATGTACGAGATCATGAAGCTGTCCGGCCAGGAGTACGTCGACATCTACGCGACGGCCGCGAAGCGCCAGATCGCCGACGCCGAGAAGGCCGAGAAGGCCGCCAGGGCAGAGGCCGAGAAGGCCGAGAAGGCGCAGGCCCAGAAGGCCGACAAGGAGAAGAAGGCGCAGCGGCCGGCCGCCTAGCCGGGTCGCACCGCGGGGGTGGGGGGAAATGGCCAAGCGCGAGCGAGTCGTGCGTATGTCGGTCGAGCAGCCGCTGTGGCGTGCGCTGACCGCCTATCGCGTGCTGACCATGGTCTACGCGGTACTGCTCTACGTCTTCACCCGGCAGAACTTCGAGCGCCCGCTGGTGGCGGTCGGCTTCCTCGCGGTGCTCGTCGTCTGGACGTTCGCCACGCTCCCCAAGGTCGCGAACGCGGCACGCTGCACCCGGGGGTTCCTGGGCGCGGACCTCGCCGTCGCTCTCACCGGCATCCTGCTGACCCCCCTCGCCGACGCGCACGCCCAGACCCAGGACGGGCCCACCCTGCCCTCCATCTGGACGGCGGGTTCGGTGCTCGCCTTCGCCATCAAGGGCGGCTGGCGCTGGGCCGGTTTCGCCTCCTCCTTCGTCGCCGTCGCCAACATCATCGAACGGGGCGAACCCAGCCGGGACACGTTCCACAACGTCCTGCTGGTGTGGGTGGCGTCCATCGCCATCGGCTACGTCGTCGAGGTGGCCCGCGCCTCCGAGCGGACCCTGGCGCGCGCCCTGGAGATCGAGGCAGCCACCCGCGAGCGGGAGCGCCTCGCGCGCGACATCCACGACAGCGTCCTGCAGGTGCTGGCCATGGTGCAGCGGCGGGGCACCGCGCTGGGTGGCGAGGCCGCCGAGCTGGGCCGTATGGCGGGCGAGCAGGAGGTCGCGCTGCGCAGCCTGGTCGCCGGCGGTCTGGTGCCCGCCTCACGGGTGTCGGAGGACGAGTCGCAGGGGGCGGTCGTACGGGTCGTGGAGGTGCCGGACGACGACGAACCGGCGCCGCCGTGCGATCTGCGCACGCTGCTGTCCCCGCATGCGGGGGCGCGCGTGACGCTGTCGGAGCCGGGCGCCCCGGTGCTGCTGGAGGCTAGTGCGGCGCGCGAGCTGGCGGCGGCCGTCGGTGCCGCCCTGGACAATGTGCGCAGGCATGCGGGCGAGAACGCCCAGGCCTGGATCCTGGTCGAGGACTGGCCGGACGAGGTGACGGTGACCGTCAGGGACGACGGGCCGGGCATCGAGGAGGGCAGGCTCGCACAGGCCGAGGGGGAGGGGCGGCTCGGAGTCGCCCAGTCCATCCGCGGCCGGCTGCGGGACCTCGGCGGGACGGCCGAGCTGATCTCGGTTCCGGGCCAGGGCACGGAAGTAGAGCTGAAGATTCCGCGGGGGAAGGCAGGAAAATGACGGACCAGCAGACGATCAAGGTGATGGTGGTCGACGACCACCCGATGTGGCGGGACGCGGTCGCCCGCGACCTGACCGAGGCCGGGTTCGACGTCGTCGCGACGGCGGGCGACGGCGCGCAGGCCGTGCGCCGGGCCAAGGCGGTGGCGCCCGATGTGCTGGTGCTGGACCTCAATCTGCCCGAGAAGCCGGGCGTGCAGGTGTGCAAGGAGCTGGTGGCGGCCCTGCCCGGCCTGCGGGTCCTGGTGCTCTCCGCGAGCGGCGAGCACGCGGACGTCCTGGAAGCGGTGAAGTCGGGCGCCACCGGCTATCTGCTGAAGTCGGCCGGCGCCGACGAGCTGACGGACGCGGTACGCCGCACGGCCGCGGGCGATCCCGTCTTCACACCGGGTCTCGCGGGCCTGGTCCTCGGCGAGTACCGTCGCCTCGCCTCCGAGCCCGCCCCGGCGGCCGGTGCGGACGAGCCCAAGGCACCGCAGCTCACCGAGCGGGAGACCGAGGTTCTGAGGCTGGTCGCCAAGGGCCTGTCGTACAAGCAGATCGCCGAGCGGCTGGTCATCTCGCACCGCACGGTCCAGAACCACGTGCAGAACACGCTCGGCAAGCTCCAGTTGCACAACCGCGTCGAGCTCGTTCGGTACGCCATCGAGCGCGGCCTCGACGACGCCTGACCCCGGGGCCACCGCACCGCTTTACCCGTACGAGTGAATGGCCGTCGCACAACGGCCGCGAACAGCGCAGGAATTGACCATTCGGCCCATCCCTGAGTGACCTGCGTCACCATTAGCGTGACGGTCATAGGCTCACCAGGCGAAGGGAAGTTTTCCATGCGCGTCGGAGTACTGACCGGGGGCGGCGACTGCCCCGGCCTCAACGCGGTCATCCGCGGCCTCGTCCGCAAGGGTGTGCAGGAGTACGGCTGCGAGTTCATCGGCTACCGCGACGGCTGGCGCGGACCGCTCGAGGGCGACACCGTCCCGCTCGACATTCCGGCCGTCCGCGGGATCCTGCCCCGCGGCGGCACCATTCTCGGCTCCTCCCGCACCAACCCGCTGAAGGAAGCGGACGGTATCCGCCGGATCAAGGAGAACCTCGCCAAGCAGGAGGTCGACGCCCTGGTCGCCATCGGCGGCGAGGACACCCTCGGCGTCGCGGCCCGGCTGTACGACGAGTACGGCGTCCACTGCGTCGGCGTCCCGAAGACCATCGACAACGACCTGTCCGCCACCGACTACACCTTCGGGTTCGACACGGCCGTCGGTATCGCCACCGAGGCCATCGACCGGCTGCACACCACCGCCGAATCCCATATGCGGGTTCTGGTCGTCGAGGTGATGGGCCGTCATGCCGGCTGGATCGCCCTCCACTCGGGCCTGGCCGGCGGCGCCAACGTCATCCTCATCCCCGAGCAGCGCTTCGACGTCGACCAGGTCTGCGCCTGGGTCACCTCACGTTTCAAGGCCAGTTACGCCCCGATCGTGGTGGTCGCGGAGGGCGCGATGCCCAAGGACGGGGAGGCGGTGCTCAAGGACGCCACGCTCGACTCGTTCGGCCATGTCCGGCTCTCCGGTGTGGGCGAGTGGCTGGCCAAGGAGATCGAGAGGCGCACGGGCAAGGAGGCGCGCACCACGGTGCTCGGCCATGTGCAGCGCGGCGGTACACCGAGCGCCTTCGACCGATGGCTGGCCACCCGTTTCGGGCTGCACGCCATCGACGCCGTGCAGGAGGGCGACTTCGGGAAGATGGTCGCGCTGAAGGGCACCGACATCGTGCGGGTGCCGATCGCCGACGCGACCACGAAGCTCAAGACGGTCGACCCGAAGCTCTACGAGGAGGTCGGCGTCTTCTTCGGCTGACGGGACGGGGTGTGGGCCGTATATTCGCGATATCCGGCCCACAGCTCATATACCGGGAGAAAAAGTGGAAATCCTCGCCTTCGGTGTGCAGGCCGACGAGAAACCACTGATCGAGAAGGCATTCGCGGGGGTCCACGACGTCCGGTGTCTCGATGTGTTCCTCACCGAGGACACGGCGGCCATCGCCGCCGGGCACGAGGTGATCTCCACCAGCGTGAACGCCCAGCTGAACGCTGAGGTGCTGCGGACCCTGGCCGCCGGCGGCACGGCGATGATCGCCCAGCGCTCCACCGGCTTCAACAACATCGACCTGGAGGTGGCAGAGCACCTCGGTCTGACCATCGCCCGGGTGTCCACCTACTCGCCGTACTCCGTCGCCGAGTTCGCCTGGACGCTGGCCATGGCCGTCAACCGGCGCATCGTCCGCGCCTCGAACCGGACGCGTGACTTCGACTTCCGGCTCGACGGACTGATGGGCCGTGACATGCGCGGCCGCACCGTCGGCGTGCTCGGCACCGGCAAGATCGGCGGGGCGTTCACCCGGATCGCGCACGGGTTCGGCATGCAACTGCTCGGCTGGGACCTCGCCCCCGACCCCGGGTGCGTCGAACTCGGCATGAAGTACGTCGACAAGGACGAACTGCTCGCCGCCGCCGACCTGATCAGCCTGCACGTGCCACTGCTGCCCGCCACCCACCATCTGATCGGCGCCGACGAGCTGCGGGCGATGAAGGACGACGCGATCCTGGTGAACTCCAGCCGCGGCGGACTCATCGACAGCGACGCTCTCGTCGCCGAGCTGCGCAAGGGCCGGTTCGCCGGGGTGGGACTCGATGTGTACGAGGCGGAGGCCGGGCTGTTCTACATCGACAAGTCGATGGAGGCCGTCGACGACGACACCCTGGCCCGGCTGATGACGTTCCCCAATGTGCTGGTCACCTCGCACCAGGCCTACTACACGGCGGACGCCGTCGCGCAGATCGTGGACACGACGGCGCGCAACGTCGAGGACTATGTGGCGGGCCGGCGCAGCGAGAACGTGCTCGTCCCCGCCGAGCCGGCCCCCTGACGGCCCCGCTATCCGACCAGCACGCCCGCGAGCAGCGTCGCCGTCAGCTGCGCCCCGTTCCTGGTGAGCACCGACTCGGGGTGGAACTGCACGCCGGCGAAGCCGCTGCCCCGAAGCGCGTGCACGTCGCCCGTCATCTCGTCCCGGCTGAGCTCGATCCGGTGCATGGCGAGCTCCGCTGCCGTGGCTTCGTCGCACCGGGCCGTGAAGCTGTTGTAGAAGCCCACCGTCTCGGGGCGGCCGAAGAAGTCGATCCGCTCCTGCGCCCCCTGGTACGGCTCGTCCTTGCGGACGATGTCCAGACCCAGCTCCGCCGCGAGCAGCTCGTGGCCCAGGCAGACGCCCAGCAGGCCGTGGCGGTGCCCCTTCAGCAGATCGGCGGCGAGAGACCGCAGGAAGTGCATCTTCGGGTCCGCCGCGTCGGCCGGATCGCCCGGGCCCGGACCCAGCACCACCGGCCCCCGATGGGCGAGCACCCGCTCCCGCAGACCCGGCTCGTCGTATCTGCGCACCGTCACGGCGAGGCCGGTCGAGCGCAGCAGATGCGCCAGCATCGCGGTGAACGTGTCCTCGCCGTCGACGACCAGGGCGTGCCCGGACAGCTGCCCGGGGTCCTTGTCGGCTCGAGCGGGGGACGCCACGTCCTGCATCCGCAGCCAGAAAGGCGCGAGATCGGCGCGGCGTGCGTCGAGCGCGGCACGCACCCGCGGGTCGTCGGCGAGCCGCGGGTGCTCCAAGGGCGTGTCCGGCCGGCCCGGGCGCACCCCAAGAGCTGCCAGCACGCCCGCCGCCTTGGCGTGTGTCTCCGCGACCTCGCCGGCCGGGTCGGAGTGCCGTACCAGCGTCGCCCCGACCGGCACGCGCAACGTGCCGTCCGCGCCGATGTCGGCAGTGCGGATCAGGATCGGCGAGTCCAGCGTCTGCGCGCCGCCCGCGTCCTGCCCGATCAGGGCCAGCGCCCCCGCGTAGTAGCCGCGGCCGCCCACCTCGTGGCGCTCGATGACGCGGCAGGCGTTCTGCACGGGCGATCCCGTGACCGTCGCCGCGAACATGGTCTCCTTCAGCACCTCGCGCACATCGAGCGAGGAGCGGCCCCGCAACTCGTACTCGGTGTGTGCAAGATGAGCCATTTCCTTCAGCCGGGGCCCGACGACGACACCGCCCATGTCGCCGACGGTGCACATCATCTTCAGTTCCTCGTCGACGACCATGGAGAGCTCCTCGCGCTCCTTGCGGTCGTCGAGGAAGCCGAGCAGCGCCTCGGCGGTGGGCCCTTCCGGGGGATAGCGGAACGTCCCGCTGATCGGATTCATCACGACCGTCCCGCCGCTCATGCGGACGTGCACTTCGGGGCTCGCGCCGACCAGTGTGCGGTCCCCGGTGTGCACGACGAAGGTCCAGTAGGCGCCGCGTTCCGCGGTCAGCAGTCGCCGGAACAGCGCGAGTGCGTCGGCGCGGGCGAAGCCGGGGATCCGGCCGGTGAAGGTGCGGCGGACGACGAAGTTTGCCCCCTCGCCCCTGCCGATCTCGTCCTCGACGACCCTGCGGACAATCCGGGCGTACTCGTCGTCGTCGACGTCGAACTGTCCGTTCTCCACCCGCACGTCGTGGCGAGGGAGGGCGGAAAGCACGTCCGAGAGGGGGAGTTCATGGCACTCGTCGGCGAGGAGCACGGACAAAGGGGTGCCGTCGTCGGTGACGTCGAAACCGCGCTCCGCGATCTGGCGGAAGGGGACGAGGGCGAGCGAGGGCCGCTCGCTGCCCACCGGGATGTCGGCGAGACGCGCCACATCCCGCACCTCGCCGGTCAGCACCTCCACGGTGTCGTGGTCGTGGCCGGGCGTACGGCGGCGCAGCAGGGCGAACGGCGGGCAGTCGTCGTCGAGGAGTCGGCTGATGAGGCTGTCGGTCATGCGGGGTGTTCCTTCCGAGTGGGAGGAACGGCCGCTTCGTCCGGAAAACCGCTTCGTCCGGGAAACATTGAAGGCCGCCCCTCGGGCGGCCTTCGCGATTCGGTGTCGCGCGCGTCAGTCAGTGGGCCGCCGGGTCTGCGGTCCACCACCAGCTCTGGGTCGAGTGCGCGAACATGACGCCGACCCTAACGCATCCGCCCGCGGTCCCGCGGCGCGTCCCACGATGAGGACGGACCGCGGCGGCCGCGGGCGGAGTGTGCGCGGAGCGCCGGATCAGATCAGCAGGTTGTAGATCTGCCAGCCGGAACCGACGGTGGTGCGGGACTTGAACGGTACTGCCGCGTTGCCGGTGCCCTGGTAGAGGTAGAGCGTTCCGGCGCTGTCGCGGGCCACCATATCGGGGATGTTGTCTCGGTTGGCGTCACCGACGCCTTCCAGGACGCCGAACTTGCCCCAGCCCGTCCCGACCAGGGAGCGGGAGGCGAACGGCGCGGCCGGGTCGCCGGTGCCCCGGTACAGGTACAGGTCATTGTTCCAGCGGGCCACCAGGTCCCGCTTGCCGTCACCGGTCAGGTCCCCGATGGCCTCCAGCTTGTCGAACTTGCCCCAGCCCGTGCCGACCAGGGAGCGGGAGGCGAACGGCGCGGCCGGGTCGCCGGTGCCCCGGTAGAGGTACAGGTCGTTGTCCCAGCGGGCCAGCATGTCGGAGATGCCGTCGCCGGTGAGGTCACCGGTGCCCTCCAGGAGGTTGAACTTCCGCCACCCGGTACCGGTCTTCAGCCGGCCCAGGAACGGCTGGTCCGCGTTGCCGCTCGCCCGGTAGTAGTACAGCGTGTCGTCCCAGCGGGCGACCATGTCGCCGCTCGCGTCCGCACGCAGGGTGTCCAGATTGGTGATCTTGTCGTAGACCTGCCAGCCGGCTCCGACGCGGTACCGCTTGAAGTACGGCGTGGACGCGCTGCCCGTGCCCTGGTACTGGTACAGCGAGCCGCCGGAGTCACGGGCGAGCATGTTGGCGCGGTCGGCGCCGGCGTCGGGAGCGGCGCCCGGTACCTGCTCCACCTCGGCCGCCTTCACCCACGCCTGGCGGTGGTTGTAGTGGATCGGGATGTAGACGTCGTTGCCGATGACGTTCCGCTGGGCGGAGCCGAACCAGTCGTCGCCCTTGACGGCGGGACCGGACTGGGCGTACTCGCCGGTGAGCGGGTACTTCGTCAGGTAGTTCGGGTCGTCCGTCGGAGCCTCGAGGCCGGCGGCCTGGTAGGCGGCGGTCTCGGGGTAGGCCCGGCCGTAGACCTTGACCGTCGTACCGGCCTTGGCCCGCACTCGCGTCGGGGAGTCGGTCACCGGCACGGTGTACTGGCCGCCCGGGTTGTGGAACCAGCCCTTCTTGCCCGCGAACCAGATGGCAGTCCAGTCGCTCCGGGACTCGGCGACCACGTAGGTGCTGCCGGCGCGGACCTTGTTGGCCCAGTTCGAGCCCTGGGACCAGAGCGCGGAGAAGTACGGGTCGGTCAGCGTGGACGCGCTCGTGGACGGCGACGTGTACAGGTAACCGAAGTTGGCGGGCTGGGCGGGGGCCGTCTTGTTGGTCCCCGAGTCGCTGTCGTAGTAGGTCAGCTCGGGCTGGTTCGCCGAGGTGAACGGCGGCACCACACGCACGACCTGGCCTGCCTTGACAGGGCCTCCCGCACCACCGGCACCCGTGGCGGCGCCCAGCAGGGACATGAAGCGGTTCCAGTCCCAGAACGGGCCCGGGTCCCAGTGCGTCTTGCTGATGTAGCTGTCCAGCTGCACCGGAAGCTCGTCGTGACCGATGATGTGTTCGCGGTCCAGCGGGATGCCGTACTTGGCGGCGAGGAACTTCACCAGCGCCGCGGTGGACTCGTACTGCGGCTCGGTGTACCAGCCGCCTCCGCCCTTCATGGCGTAGCCCTCGTGCTCCACGCCGATGGAGTGCATGTTGATGGTCCAGTTGCCGCCGTGCCACGCCAGGTTCTTGTTCTCGACCATCTGGGTGACGAGGCCGTCAGAGGCACGGACCAGATAGTGGGCGCTGGCTTTCACGTCGGGGTTGGTGAGGGTGGCGAGCGACCCCTCGTAACTGCCCTCGGTGTCGTGGATGACGATCTGCCGGATGTCGACACCCTGCTGGGGCCGGTCGGCGAGAGTGTAGTTCCGCACGCCGGTGCTGGACGTCCTGGACGGGACGAAGTTGCAGTTCAGACCGGACGGGCACTCGGGGGTCGGAACGGCAGTCGTGCTCACGGTCGTCGCCAGCGGCAGCTTCGACGGCTTGACCGGCTTCACCGTCGGGTCGGCCGGCAGCGTGACGTGCTCGCCGTCGGTGGTGACCGCGCGCTCGCCCGTCCTGATCGATTCGAAGACGCGCTTCGCGAACAGGTCGGCGCCCTTCTTGTCGGGCGACTGGCTGTAGCGCGCCACCGCGGCGTACCAATTGTCGGCGTCGTCGGTCAGGTCGCCCGTGGCCTGCTTCTGGTACTCGGCGAGGAGTGCGGCACCCGCGCGGATGCTCTCACCGGCGTCCGTCTTCACGGACTCCTCGGAGGCGTCGATCAGCGCGGCCGCCGCGTCCAGGGTGTGCAGCCGCGGGTCGTCGGTGTCGACGGTCTCCTTCGGCAGGCTGCGCAGCACCTTGGCGGCGTCGAAGGTCTCTTCGATCTCCGGCTTGCCGCTCTCGTTCAGATGGGCCAGCCGCTCTTTGGTGTCCGGCTGCTCGATGTCCTCGGCGTCGACCTGGGTCAGTCCCATGACGTTGTACGCGCCGGTGACACTCGGCTCGCCGTTGTGCGACTCCCACCGCGTCTGCCGGTACGAGACCGCCATCAGCACGCTCTGCGGTACGTCGAACTCCTGCGCCGCCTCCGCGAACTGCGACTGGAGCGACTGGCTGCGGGCGGCCTTGTCGTCGCCGAGCCCGACGAGATCGGGCGACGCCACCGCGACGGTCCCGATTGTGGCGGTGGCGACGACAGCCGCCGCCACACCGTAGAAGAGCCGTCTCTTCTTTCGATCCCTGCGATGCCCCTGGCTCACGCCCACCCCTGGCCTTGTTTTGTTTTTATTGTTTCGAAAGTGGCCGCAGGGTAGCACCGCCCGATCGGGTCAATCCCCTCCATGGACATTTCGGGCAGCCGTCTCAGTCACTGGGCACTGGGCTGGACAGATACCCGGACCCCGTAATGTGGTGGTTGTGACCGTGAACGCTAAGACCACCGCTACCGGTGGCAACACCTGGCGAAACCTGCCCGCGGCGCAGCAGCCCGAGTACCCCGATGCCGAGGCTCTGCGCGATGTGATCGCGGACCTCGAGTCGTATCCGCCGCTCGTCTTCGCGGGCGAGTGCGACCAGCTGCGCGCCCGGATGGGAGCCGTCGCCAGGGGCGAGGCGTTCCTGCTCCAGGGCGGCGACTGCGCCGAGGCCTTCGACGCCGTGTCCGCCGACCACATCAGGGCCAAGCTCAAGACACTGCTGCAGATGAGCGCCGTGCTCACGTACGCCGCGTCCGTGCCGGTCGTGAAGGTCGGCAGGATCGCGGGCCAGTACTCCAAGCCGCGCTCCAAGTCGACCGAGACCCGCGACGGCGTGACGCTGCCCACTTACCGCGGCGACTCCGTCAACGGCTTCGACTTCACCGAGGCGGCCCGTGTCCCGGACCCCGAGCGCCTGAAGCGGATGTACAACGCCTCCGCGTCGACGCTCAACCTGGTGCGCGCCTTCACCACCGGTGGCTACGCGGACCTGCGCCAGGTGCACGCCTGGAACCAGGACTTCGTGAAGTCCTCCCCGTCGGGGCAGCGCTACGAGCAGCTCGCCCGTGAGATCGACAACGCCCTGAACTTCATGAAGGCCTGTGGCACCGACCCGGCCGAGTTCAAGGCGGTCGAGTTCTACGCCTCCCACGAGGCGCTGCTGCTCGACTACGAGTCGGCCCTGACCCGCGTCGACTCCCGTACCGGCGATCTGTACGACGTCTCGGGCCACATGGTCTGGATCGGTGAGCGCACCCGCCAGCTCGACGGCGCGCACATCGAGTTCGCCTCGAAGATCCGCAACCCGATCGGCATCAAGCTCGGCCCCACGACGACGGTGGACGAGGCGCTGACCTACATCGACCGTCTCGACCCCGAGCGCGAGCCCGGCCGGCTGACCTTCATCGTCCGCATGGGCGCCGACAAGGTCCGCGACAAGCTCCCCGAGCTGGTGGAGAAGGTCACCGCTTCCGGTGCGACCGTGGCCTGGGTGACGGACCCGATGCACGGCAACACCTTCGAGGCGGCCTCCGGCCACAAGACCCGCCGCTTCGACGACGTGCTCGACGAGGTCAAGGGCTTCTTCGAGGTCCACAAGGCCCTCGGCACCCACCCGGGCGGTATCCATGTCGAGCTCACCGGTGACGACGTCACCGAGTGTGTGGGCGGCGGCGACGAGATCTTCGTCGACGATCTGCATCAGCGCTACGAGACGGCCTGCGACCCGCGGCTGAACCGCAGCCAGTCCCTGGATCTGGCGTTCCTGGTCGCCGAGATGTACCGCGACCAGTAGTGAGGAACCGATGACAGAGGGGCGTGGATCCGTGTGATCCACGCCCCACTGGCATATTCGGGGCTTTTACCCGCCCCGGGCGCCGGGTAAGGTTAGGTTAGCCTCACCGATCATCGGGACGGCGCCACACCAATCGATCCCGCCGGGAGGTGAACCCGCGTGTACGTCTGCTCATGCTTCGGCATTACGGAGAAGCAGGTCAAGGAGCACGCGGAAGCCGGCGCCTGCACCCCGCGGCAGATAGCGTCCGTCTCCAAGGCGGGCACGGACTGCGGTTCCTGCGTGCGGCGGATTCAGGGGATTCTCGGCCGCGGCGCATGCCCCCGCCGTGAGCTGCTGGAGCAGGGGCAGAGTGCAGCCGTGCTGGCCGCCGGGGACGATCGGCCCGCGCTCGACGAAGCCGCCTGACCATCGGCCGCCCTTCCACCTGAACGCAGGGCCGCGCGGCTGAGACCCGGCCGCTTCGGCGGCTAGCTTTCCGGCTGCTCGATCACCTGGGCGATGTACAGCGCCTCACCGAGCTTTTCGACCAGCTCCAGCTGGGTGTCGAGGTAGTCGATGTGGTGCTCCTCGTCCGCGAGGATCGACTCGAAGATGTTCGCCGACGTGATGTCGCCCTTGGCGCGCATGACCTCGATACCGCGTTTGAGGCGGTCGATCGCCTCCACCTCGACCTGTCGGTCGGCCTGGAACATCTCCGTGACCGTCTGCCCGATGCGTACATGGAACAGCCGCTGGTAGTTCGGGAGGCCGTCGAGGAAGAGGATCCGGTCGGTCAGCACCTCCGCGTGCTTCATCTCGTCGAACGACTCGGCACGGGTGTACTTGGCGAGCTTCGTCCAGCCGAAGTTCTCCTGCATCTTCGCGTGCAGGAAGTACTGGTTGATCGCGGTCAGCTCGGCAGTCAGCTGCTCATTGAGGAACTCGATGACCTCGGGGTCGCCCTGCATCGCAGAGGCTCCTTCCGCGCGTATGACTGGCAGGTTCGCGCATCCTCGCACCGCGGCCGTGGGGCGTCCAGTAAGTGCATGCTTAGTAGGAGTTGCCCGAATCGGGCCAGACCTGGTCATGACCACCCCTCTTGGTCTGTCACCATTGAAGGCATGGGTCAGCCGGAGAGCCGGGATTACCGCGCACAAGAGGAGTCCGAGCTTCCGCCGGGGCAGCGACTGCAGCGAGGCTGGCCGGTCACCCACTACGGGCCCGTTCCCAAGTTCAAGCCGGACCGCTGGGAGTTCAGGGTCTTCGGCGCCACCGCCGACGGCGACAAGCGCTGCTGGAACCACGAGGAATTCTCGGCGCTGCCGTTCTCGACCGTGGTCGGGGACCTGCACTGCGTGACGAAGTTCAGCATGCTGGGGGCCGAATGGGGTGGTGTCCCCGCCCGTACGATCGTGGAACTCGCGCCGCCGGCTCCCGCCGTCACCCACGTCATGGTCTGGGCCGAGTACGGCTTCAGCGCCAATCTGCGTCTCGCGGACTTCGTCGCGGAGCGCACGATCTTCGCCACCCACAAGGACGGCGAACTGCTGACGGCCGAGCACGGATTTCCGCTGCGCCTTGTCGTGCCGCATCTGTACGCCTGGAAAGGGCCCAAGTGGGTCCGGGGTGTGGAGTACATGACGGCCGACCGCCGCGGCTTCTGGGAGGAGCGGGGCTATCACAACCTCGGCGACCCCTGGCGGGAGCAGCGCTACTCCTACCAGGAGGAGCCGGGGGACGGCCCGGAGCTCTGAGCCCTGTGAAGGCCTGACCCCTCCGGGGGCCTGAGCCCGGACCGCCCGGTGGTCTCAGTGGTGGTACTGGTGGACCACCGCGTGGCCCTTGCCGCGGCCGATCATCCACTTGTTCACGGGTGTGGTTACCAGGAATGCCACGAGGAACGCGAACGCGAGCGCGCCCCAGAACAGCCCGTCCGCGAGATGGGCGTCCATAGCGCCCGGCACCAGGAGGAGTACGCCGTTGTCGACGATCTCCATGACCGTGATGGAGAGGGTGTCGGCGGCGAGTGCGACGCCGATCGCGGCCTTCAGGCCCAGTCCGGCCCGTACGACCGCCCAGAGGGTCAGCGAGTAGCCGAAGAGGAACGCCAACGCGATGGCGAGGGCCATGGTGGGCGCGTTCCCCCAGCCCAGCGCCGTACCGATGATCATGCCGAGCACTTCGCCGATGGCGCAGCCGGTGAGGCAGTGCAAGGTGGCCTTGGCCGCCATGCCCCAGCTGACCCTGCCTCCGCCGGCGCTGCCGTGTGCGTGGCCGTGGTGCACGTGGTCTGTGTGGTCCGCGTGTGTGTCGTGCTGCATGGCGATGCCCCCAACGTCAGGTAGCGGTTCCTGCCCACTGGTAGGAACCATATACCCCCCGGGGGTATTCCGGGAGAGCTCAGCGAAGTTTCTTCAGCCGCGCCACATCCGCCGCGTGCCCCTCCTTGCCGCCGGGTGTCTCGATGATCAGCGGTACTCCCTCGGTGGCGGGATGCGACATGAGCGCACGGAAGGGTTCCTCGCCGATGTGGCCTGAGCCAATGTTCTCGTGACGGTCCTTGTGTGCCCCGACAACATCCTTCGAGTCATTCGCGTGGATCAGCTTCAGCCTCCCCTCGCCAACCGTCCCCACCAGCAGATCCAGCGTCTGCGCCATCCCGTCCGGGCCGGTCAGATCGTGTCCGGCCGCGAAGATGTGGCAGGTGTCGAGGCACACGCCCAGCTTGGGATGGGCGTCCAGGGCCTCGAAGTACGGGCCGAAGTCCCACGTCCGGGAGCAGAGCGAGAAGCCCTGCCCCGCCGTCGACTCCAGCAGCAGGAACGGGTCGTCCTCGTGCGTCAGCTCGTCCAGCAGGGGCAGCATCCGCTCGCGGACCTGAGCGAGCGCCACCTCGCGGGTGCGGCCGCCCGTCGCGGAACCGGTGTGCACGACCACGCCCTGCGCCCCGATCTCCCGCGCTCTGCGCAGCGAGTGCCGCAGGGACAGCACCGACTGCTCGACGGTGGCCTCGGTGTGGGAGCCGAAGTTGATCAGATACGGCGCGTGGACCCACGCGGTGACGCCCTCGTCGGCGCACTCGGCCCGGAACTTCTCGTCCTGGGCCGGATTGCCCTTGGGAGTCGCCCATCCGCGCGGATTGGCCACGAAGACCTGGACGGTCTCCGCCTCCAGTTCGCGTGCGTAGACGAGGCCGGTCGTGGCGAGACCGCCGGCCACGGGGACGTGGCCGCCGACGGGGTTGCGCATCAGAACTACAGTCCCTTGAGCTTGATGGTGATGGTGCTGCCCTCGGGAGCCTGGCCGCCGCCCTCGGGGGACTGGCTTTCGACCTTGTCGCCGAGGAAGGGGAAGTTCTTCTCGACCTTCACCTCGAAACCGGCCGTCTCCAGCTCGGCGGTGGCCTCGTCCACAGTGTCGCCGACGACATCGGGGACCTCGACCATCCGCGGGCCCTTGGAGACCGTGAGCGTGATCGTGTCGCCGCGGGCGAGCTGTGTGCCCTCCGCCGCCGACTGCCGTGCGACCGCCCCCGCCTCCTCGGCCGAGTGGATCCGCTCCTCGGCGACCTTGACCTTCAGGCCCGCCTCCTCCAGCCCGGCGGTGGCGTCCTCGACGGACTCACCCGTCACATCGGGCACGTCGATCGGTGCGCCCTTGCTGACCACGAGCGACACGGCGGTGTCGGGGCTGCGGCTGCTGTCCGCGGCCGGGTCGGTGCTGATCACCGAGCCCTGCGCGACGCTCTCGTCGAACTCCCGGGTCACCACGCCCGGCGCCAGTCCGGCTCTGCGCAGCTCACGCTCCGCCTTGGCGAGCGGCTTGCCCACCACATCCGGCACCTTCACGATCTTCGGCCCGCGGGAGACGGTGATCGTCACCGAGCCGTTGCCCCGGATGCGCTCGTTCGTGCCCGGGTCGCTCCTGATGACCGTGCCCCGTGCGACGGTCTCGCTGAAGTCGTGGCGGACCGCCTTCACGTCCAGACCCGCCTTGTCGAGGGTCTGGCGTGCCTCCTTCTCGCTCTTGCCGATCAGGGCGGGCACACGGGTGAACTGGCCCGAGTTGATGTACCAGACGCCGGTACCGATGCCGAGAACGGCGACCACCGCGATCAGCAGGGCGAGCACGCCTCGACGGGGCGGCCAGGCGGTCCGCGACCCTGTCGGCGCGGCCACGGCCGGCTCCGGGCGCGGCATGGCCAGCCGGGCCGTGTGGTGGATCCCGGGCTCCTCGCGGGGGAGTGCCCGGGGGATCACGTCCGTGCGGTCGTCGTCGGCGGGGGCGGAACCGTCGGGAGCCCGGTCCTCGGTGCGGGCCTGCGGCGGCACGGCGTCCAGCTGCTCGGCGCTCAGCGCCGACCGTGCCTCGCGCGCCTGTGCCAGCAGCGCCACCGCGTCGTACGGACGGACCTCGGGATTCCGGGCGGTCGCGCTCGCGACGAGCTCGTCCAGCTCGACGGCGAGGGCGGGAAAGAGCGCGGAGGGCGCCGGGATGTCCGCGCTCAGATGCTGGAACAGCACCTGGGCGGGGGTGTCCCCGGCATGCGGCTTCGAGCCGGTCAGCATCTCGTACAGCACCACCCCGCACGCGTACACATCGGCACGGGTGTCGGCGGTTCCGTACTCGATCTGCTCCGGGGCGAGGTACGAGACGGTACCGAGGACGGTGCCCGACGTGTTCGTGACGGAACCGACAGCGCGCACGAGACCGAAGTCGGCGACCTTGACCCGGCCGTCGTCCCCTATCAGCACGTTCTCCGGCTTCATGTCCCGGTGGACGAACCCGGCCCGGTGCGCGGCGCCGAGGGCGGCCAGCACGGGCTCCAGGATGTCCAGCGCCGCACGCGGCTGAAGCGCGCCGCGCTCGCGCAGCACGTCACGGAGGGTGCAGCCCTCGACGTACTCCATCGCCAGATAGACGTACGCGCCCTCGGCGCCCTGGTCGAAGACCCCCACCACATTGGGGTGGGCCAGGCGCGCCACGGACTTCGCCTCGCGGATGAAGCGCTCCACGAACGAGGCGTCCGTGGCGAGGTCCGGATGCATCACCTTGAGGGCAAGGACCCGGTCGAGACGGGTGTCGACGGCCCGGTAGACCGTGGCCATGCCGCCGACGGCGATGCGCGCATCGACGCGGTAGCGGCCGTCGAGCAGCTGCCCGACGAGAGGGTCCTGGAGGGTCGTATCCACGCGCCGATTCTACGAGCCGGGACGGACAGGGCCGACGGGCCGGGCAGAGCCGGGCCACGACTGCAGCCGAGCTGTGACGCGCGGACGTCCCCCAGGCCCCCATGCCGCAGGAGGGTGGCCCGCAAGGCCACCCCCTCGGCCCCCTCAGAACGCCGGCCGCTCGGGATCCAGTGCCGCGACACCCTCGACCGGCGACGACGCCTGTGCGAAGTGCCGCCGCGGAATCCGTCCCGCACAAAACGCCAGCCGCCCGGCCTCCACGCCCCGCCGCATCGCTTCCGCCATCAGCTCCGGCTCCTGCGCCCGCGTCACCGCCGACGCCAGCATCACAGCCGCGCACCCCAGCTCCATCGCCAGCGCCGCGTCCGACGCCGTGCCGGCGCCCGCGTCCAGAATCACCGGCACGCCCGCCTGCTCGACGATCAACTGGAAGTTGTGGGGGTTGCGGATGCCGAGCCCGGAGCCGATCGGTGAGCCCAGCGGCATGATCGCGGCGCAGCCCACGTCCTCCAGCTTGTGCGCCAGCACCGGGTCGTCGTTCGTGTACGGCAGGACGGTGAAGCCGTCGTCGACGAGTGTTTCCGCCGCGTCCAGCAGCTCGACGCCGTCCGGCAGCAGCGTCCGCTCGTCCGCGACGACCTCGAGCTTGATCCAGTCGGTGCCCAGCGCCTCCCGTGCGAGACGCGCGGTGAGGACCGCCTCACCGGCGGTGAAACACCCGGCGGTGTTCGGCAGGACCCGGATGCCGAGCTTGTCCAGCACGGACAGGACGGAACCCTGAACGGTCGGATCGAGGCGCCGCATCGCGACGGTCGTCAGTTCCGTGCCGCTCGCGACGAGCGAGCGTTCGAGGACGTCGAGGCTGGGCGCCCCGCCGGTGCCCATGATCAGACGGGAGTCGAACGTGGTCTCCCCGATGGTGAAACGGTCGTCGGCCACGACGGATCAGCCTCCCTGCACTGCGGTGAGAACTTCGACACGGTCGCCGTCGCCGAGCGGGGTGCCGGCCCACCGGCTGCGCGGGACGACGGTCTCGTTGAGCGCCGCGGCGACTCCGGAGGGCGCCGCGGTGAGCGCGGCGACGACGGCGTCCAGGGTGGTGCTGTCGGCGAACTCTCGGACTTCGCCGTTGACAAAGACGTTCATGCGGGCTGCTCCTGGAGGACGGAAGAGAAGCGGCGGGGGGAGAAGGGCCGTGCCACCTCGGGCAGTTCGCCGCTCACCAGCGCGCCCGCCAGTGCGTCGCCGGTGACAGGTGTCAGCAGCACCCCGTTGCGGTAGTGCCCGGTGGCCAGCAGCAGGCCGGGCAGCTCGGTGAAGCCCAGCAGGGGCGCGTTGTCGGGGGAGCCGGGCCGCAGTCCGGCCTGCGTCTCGACGAGAGGCAGCTCCGTGATGCCGGGCACGAGCTCGTGCGCGTCGCGCAGCAGTTCGTACACCCCGCCCGCGGTGACCGTCGTGTCCCAGCCGAGCTCTTCGCTGGTCGCGCCGACCACCAGCTCGCCGTCCTTGCGTGGCACCAAATACACATGGCTGCCGCGCACCACCGCCCGTACGGTGCGCGAGAGGAACGGCGCGTAGGGGCGTGGCACGGTCAGCCGCAGAACCTGGCCCTTCACCGGCCGTACGGGCGGAAGTACGTCCGCCGGTACGCCCTCCAGCCGTCCGCTCATGCTTCCCCCGGCCAACACGACCTGCCCCGCGGCGAGTTCGCCGCCGTCGGCGAGTACGGCTCCGGCCGCCCGGTCGGCGGCCACCACCAGCCGCTCCACCCAGGTGCGGCGGAAGTCCACACCGGCCCGCTCGCAGGCGACGACGAGCGCGGCGGTCAGCCGGCGCGGGTCGACCTGGTGGTCGCCGTCCACCCGCAGCCCGCCGCGTACGCCGGGTGCCAGCATCGGCTCGAGGCGGCGGCACTCACGGCCCGTGAGCCACTCGGACTCGAGTCCCGAGCGGTGCTGCAGGGCGTGCAGTTCGCGCAGATGCGCGCGGTCGTCGGCGTCGAGGGCGACGGCGAGCGTGCCGCAGGAGCGGTACCCGACCTGCCGGCCGCTCGCTTCCTCGAGTTCCGCGACGAAGGCCGGGTAGCGGCGGGCGGACTCGAGGTTGAGCCCGAGCAGGGTCTGCTCGCCGTAGTGGAGTTCGGTGACGGCGGCCAGCATCCCGGCCGCGACCTGAGCGGCCCCGCCGCCCGGTTCGGGGTCCGCGACGGTCACGCTCAGCCCGCGCTGCGCTGCGCGCCAGGCCGTGACCAGACCGATGATCCCGCCCCCTATGACAAGGACGTCAGGGGTGCGTCGAGTACGAGACATGGGCGTCCAGCCCCTCCCTTCGCCGGCATGACCCGGATCAGGTTCGTACGGTCGGAGGCCGCCAGCCTCCCTCTCAGCCCGGTGCGTCCGGGCTCCCGCGAGTGCCTTACGGTGGCCACCCTAACCTCCCGCCCCGACACGCAGTAAGGGAGCCGCAGCAGTGGCCAGGACGCTCGACGGACTCGTTCTCTCACCGGTCGCCGACCAGGCTCCGGGCCAGGTCGGCACCCGGACCCGGTTCACGTACCACGAGGAGCGGGGCCGGATCTGGGCCGAGTACGAGGGCGGTGACGTGGTCCGCGGACACCTCGTGGGCACCCGGGAGGGCGACCGTCTCGACTTCCGTTATGTGCAGTTGAAGACGGACGGCGCCACCTCCTCGGGGCACTGCGTCTCCACGGTCGTGGACCTTCCGGACGGCCGTGTGCGCCTGGAGGAGACCTGGGAGTGGGAGTCCCAGGAGGGCAGCGGGACGAGCGTGGTGGAGGAGCTGCCTTCCTGACTCTCTGTCAGGTACGTAAGGTGTGCGGGTGGACGAACGGCAGCAGCAGACAGCGCCGCGGCGGCGCGTGGTGATCGTCGGCGCGGGCATGGCGGGAGTGCAGACCGCGGTCGCGCTCCGGGAGCAGGGCTTCACCGGCCCGGTCACCGTGATCGGCGCCGAGCCGCACCAGCCGTACGACCGGCCGCCGCTGTCCAAGGCGATCCTGCTCGGCAAGGCGGAGGACTCGGCCTTCGACATCGACTTCGAGGCCCTCGGCGTCGAGCTGCGCCTGGGCGTCGAGGTCACCGGCGTGCGCACTTGCGCGCACGAGGTGGACACCGCGGCCGGCCCCGTCCCGTACGACGTCCTGGTCCTCGCCACCGGCGCGGAGCCCGTCACGCTGCCCGGTACCCGGGGCGTACCGGGCGTCCATCTGCTGCGCACCCTCGACGACGCCGCCCGGCTGCGGCCCCTGCTCACCGAGCAGCACGACATCGTCGTGGTCGGCGCGGGCTGGATCGGCGCGGAGTTCGCGACCGCGGCCCGTCAGGCCGGCTGCGCCGTCACCGTCGTCGAGGCCGCCGACCGCCCGCTCGCCGGCACCATGCCCGCGGAGGTCGCCGCCCCGATGGCCGCCTGGTACGGGCAGTACGGGGCGGAACTCGTCACCGGCGCCCGTGTGGCCACCGTCGAGCCGGGCGCCGTGGTCCTGGCCGGGGGCCGCAGGATTCCCGCCGGCGCCGTCGTCGTCGGTATCGGGGCACGGCCCGCCACGGGCCTGCTCGAGGGCTCCGGCATCGAGCTCGGCCCGGACGGTTCGGTCGTCGCGGACCGCCACCTGCGTGCCTCCGCGCCCGATGTGTACGCCGTCGGAGACTGCGCCTCCTACCCGTCCGGCCGCTACGGCGAGCGGCTGCTGGTGCATCACTGGGACAACGCGCTCCAGGGACCGCGCACCGTCGCGGCGAACATCGTCACGCACGCGGCCGGGGAGCCCGGCCCGGCCGCCGAGGTGTACGACCCGGTGCCGTACTTCTGGTCGGAGCAGTTCGGCCGGTTCGTCCAGTACGCGGGCCACCACGCCGCCGCCGACGACCTGCTGTGGCGGGGCCGGCCCCACGAGGACACCTGGTCGGTGCTGTGGCTGCGCGGAGAGGTGCTGGTGGCGCTGCTCGCCGTCGGCAGGGCCCGTGACCTGGCCCAGGGCCGCAGGCTGATCCTGGCGGGGGCGGCGCTGGATCGGGAGCGGGCCGCCGACCCGTCCGTCCCTCTGAAGGCGGCGGCACGGTAGGTCCCGGCTACCGACTGTCGGTCCCGGATGGCAGGCTTGTCCTGTGACCGAGATTGACGCAAAGATCGATGCTCTCGTCCCCGCCTGGCTCTACCTGCCCGACATCGCGGAAATGCTCGATGTCGAGGTGACGCGTGTGCGCCAGCTGGTCAAGGAGGGCCAGCTGATCGCCGTGCGCCGCGGTGAGAACCGTGCGCTGCAGGTGCCTGCCGCCTTCATCGACGGCAGCAAGGTGGTCAAGGGTCTCGCAGGGACCCTGACGCTCCTGCGGGACGACGGCTTCAACGACGAAGAGATGCTGGAGTGGCTCTTCACTCCGGACCCGACCCTGCCGGGCACCCCTGCCCAGGCGCTCGGGGAGAATCGCGGCACGGAGGTGAAGCGCCGGGCCCAGGCGCTCGCCGTCTGACGCCACGGAAAACACCACTACCGGCCGGGTGCACAGGCCGGGCCGTCCGGCCCGGGCACCCGGCCGACCAACGGGGGGATCGCCTCATGTCCACGGCTCGCGCGCTGCTGTCCGACGCCCGGCTCTATCTCTGCACGGACGCCCGCAAGCGGCAGGGAGACCTTCCCGAGTTCCTCGACGCCGTGCTCTCGTCCGGCGTGGACATCGTGCAGTTGCGCGACAAGGGCATGGAGGCGGGCGAGGAACTGGAGCATCTCCAGGTCTTCGCCGACGCCTGCCGCAGGCACGGCAAGCTCCTCGCGGTGAACGACCGCGCCGACGTGGCGCATGCCATCGGCGCCGACGTGCTGCACCTGGGGCAGGGCGATCTGCCGGTCCCCGCGGCGCGCGCGATCCTCGGGGACGCCGTGCTGATCGGCCGCTCGACGCACGCCGAGGCCGAGGCGGCAGCCGCCGCCGTCGAGCCGGGTGTGGACTACTTCTGCACGGGCCCCTGCTGGCCGACGCCGACCAAGCCCGGACGGCACGCCCCCGGCCTCGACCTCGTCAGGTACACGGCCGCGCTCGGCGGTGACCGGCCCTGGTTCGCCATCGGCGGCATCGATGCTCGCAATCTGGACGAGGTGCTGGACGCGGGGGCCCGCAGGGTGGTCGTCGTGCGGGCCGTCACCGAGGCGGACGACCCGGCCGCGGCAGCCGCCGACCTCGCGAAGCGGGTCAGGGCCCGGAGCGTGTGACACCGCTGGTGATCGTCCATCTCTGTCCAAGGGATGGACAAGAGACGGGCAAATCCGGCATATTTCCCTCATTCGGTTGGGTGGCCCTCTTGGTCTGGCTAACCTGCGGGTATGGCCCTCGGTACTGCTTCCACCAGAACGGATCGCGCACGCACGGTGCGCGACCTGCTTGCGACGGGCAAAACGTCGTACTCGTTCGAGTTCTGGGCGCCGAAGACGGAAAAGGGCGAGCGGAACCTGTGGAACGCGCTGCGCAGGGTCGAGGCGGTCGCGCCGAACTTCGTCTCCGTGACCTACGGCGCCGGCGGGTCCACCCGTGCGGGCACGGTCAAGGCCACCCAGCAGATCGCCGCCGACACCACCCTGACGCCCGTCGCGCACCTCACCGCGGTGAACCACTCCATCGCGGAGCTGCGCAACATGATCGGCCAGTACGCGGACGCCGGCATCCGCAACATCCTCGCCGTCCGGGGGGACCCGCCCGGCGACCCGATGGGGGAGTGGGTCGAGCACCCCGAGGGAGTGCGGTACGCCGCTGATCTCGTCCGGCTCATCAAGGAGTCCGGCGACTTCTGTGTGGGCGTCGCGGCCTTCCCGGAGATGCACCCACGCTCGGTCGACTGGGACGAGGACATCCGGCACTTCGTGGACAAATGCCGCGCCGGGGCCGACTACGCGATCACCCAGATGTTCTTCCGGCCCGAGGATTATCTGCGGCTTCGCGACCGGGTCGCCGCAGCGGGTTGCGAAACCCCGATCATCCCCGAGATCATGCCCGTCACCAGCGTCAAGCAGATCGACCGGTTCGCCGCCCTGAGCAACGCGCATTTCCCGGCGGAGCTGAAAGAGCGGATCCTCGCGGTCAAGGACGATCCAGCCGCTGTACGCTCCATTGGCATCGAGTTCGCGACGGAGTTCGGCGCCCGGCTGCTCGCCGAGGGTGTCCCCGGGCTGCACTTCATCACGCTCAACAGCTCCACCGCGACACTCGAGATCTACGAGAATCTCGGACTGCACGAGCAGTCCTGACAGGCCGTACCCGCCCCGCCCCCGGGGCGGCGGCCGCAGGAGAGGGGCGGGCATGGGCTGGACGGTCCTCTACGTCGCGTTCGGAATCGTCGCGCTGTGGCTCCTCGGTGAGGTGCTGCTGCAGTACAAGGCCCGTCTGCGCTGGCGGCTGCTCGCGTTCGCCGGGTTCCTGGGCGTCGTCATAGGCGTGCTGCTGCCGTCGGTGGTGGTCATCGCCCTCGGTGCGATGGCGTTCGCGGTCGGTCAGACGTATGTGACCCTCTCCTTCCGGCGCGGCTTCTCCACCGGCTGGGCACTCGGCGGCAGCCCCGGCGTGAGCAGGCGGCGCAGGTCCGGCGCGGCCCAGGAGGCCGAGCGGGAGCCCTCGCTGGAGGTCACCGGCCTCTCCTACGACACGCCCGCGTACGACACGCCCGAGTCCTACGCCGCCGAGCACGGCCAGGCGGCGCCCGAGGTCTACGAACCGGAGCCGCTGCCCGACGAGACCGGGCAGTACGGCATCTACACGGAGGATGCCGCCCGGCGGGACGCAGAGCGGCGGGCCGTCCCCGACGAGGGCCGGCAGTACGCCACGTACGACTCGGGTTACGGCGGCTACGACGCGTACGGCGACTACGGTCAGCAGCAGCCCGCCGCGCAGACGGCCTACGCCGGACAGTACGACTACGGCAGCGGCCAGCAGCAGTACGCCACCTACTCGGACGCGTACGTGGGCGGCCAGCAGTACAGCACCTACGACGCGTACGACTCCTACGGCGGCTACGCCGGCCAGCAGCAGTACGCCGGACACGGGCAGCAGGACGGCCACAACGAGACCCCGCCCGGCGGGCTCTGGGTGCCGCAGCAGCGTGACGGGGAGCAGCCGGAGCAGCCCTCGGCCTACTACGACACCGGGTACAACGAGCAGCAGCAGTACCGCTACTGAGATCCGCGGAAGTCCGCGCCCTCCACGATCAGCCCGGCGACCAGCGCGCCGGACATCCCCGCGTGCGCCAACCCACCCCCGGGGTGCGCCCAGCCCCCGGCGAAGAACAGACCGGGCAGACTCCCGGCGTTGACCAGGGGCAGGAACGCGCCGTCGGCTCCCGCGAGCGCCGGGGCCGGAACCCTGCCGGTGCCCGTAGCGTGGCGCGTGTGTTCCGGATGGCGCACCTCGCGCCACAGGAGCCGCTCACGCAGGCCCGGCACCGCGGCCTCGGCGGCCTCCGTCATCCGGTCCGCAGTCGCATCGGCGATCCGGTCCCACGTATGGCCGCCGTGCACCTCGGCCGGCACCGTGGACACCAGGGTGACCGTCTCGTGGTCGTCGTCCGGCCGCAGCAGTGGGTCGTCCGGCCGTAGAACGGTCACCGTCGGATGCGGGCCGCTCCCTCCGGCGTGGATCGCGTCCCACTCCGCGACGGGGTCAGCGGCGTGGACCACCGTGCGGTGCACGGCCCCCGCCTCGGGGCCGCCTCGCAGGGCGAGATGGACACTCACCCGCCCGGTCCCCACCATCGGATGCCAGTGCGGCCACTCGGCGCGCAGACTCCGCAGGCCGATGTGCTCCTCGAACAGCGACGGCATCCAGGCCCCGGACACCACGACATCGGCCTCGACCGGGCCGCCGTGCTCGAGCTCGAGTCCCACCGCGCGGCCGTCCTTTTCCAGCACGTCCGTCACGCCGGCCCCGAAGACGAACGTCACCTTCCGGGCCAGACAGCGCTCGTACACAGCGTCGGCGAGGGCGCGGAGGCCGCCCTTCACGTACCAGGAGCCGAAAGTCTGCTCCATGTACGGCAGTACGGCGGCCGAAGCGGGTGCGGTGCCCGGGTCCAGCCCGTACGCCGTGGCATGACTGCCGAGCAGCGCCGCCAGGCGCGGGTCGCGCAGCTCGCGCGTGCCGACCTCGGCGAGCGTGCGGGCCGACCGCCGCAACAGACCCTGGCGCAGCGCCGGATAGAGGTCCTTCGACAGCGGCGAGACATCGGAGGGCAGCGGCTCCTCCAGCAGAGGGCGGCGCGATCGCTCCCATGTCTCGCGTGCCCGCCCCAGGAACTCGCCCCACCGCTCGCCCGATCCGGGTCCGAGCGCCGATTCGAGGGCGGAGACGATGCCGGCCCTCGACGCGTTCGGCAGGAGGACTTCGGTGCCGTCGGCGAAGAGGTGCCGGCTCGCGGGGTCGACCTGCGTCAGCTCGACGCACCGCTCCAACGGCTCCTTGCCGGTCTTGACGAACAGGTCCCGCCAGACCGCCGGCAGATGCAGCAGACCCGGCCCGGTGTCGAAGGCGAAGCCGTCCCGTTCGAAGCGGCCAAGGGAACCGCCGTACGTCGAGAGGCGCTCGTACACCGTCACCCGGTGGCCTGCCACGGCCAGCCGGGCGGCAGCCGCCATGGCGCCCATCCCGGCGCCGATCACCGCAATCCGTGCCATGCAGGCGACTCTACTGACCAGGACCGACACGCACCGGGCCGGGTGTGCCCGGCGGCGCCGAGGTCACCAGTCCGGTGGTCTGCGGAAGCGCGCCGCGCCTGTCAGACGTCTCTCCTCCCGGCGCTGGGCCCTGCGCCGCAGGAAACGGCGGATCCTCGAGGCCAGGAAGAACACGGTGACGATGCCCAGCACCAGCAGCGTGCCCGCGATGATCGCCGCGGCCACCGGGTTGAAGACCGCGAACGAGATGATCGCGGCGACACCCAGGTCCTCCGCCACGCTCACGCCGATGTTGCTGAACGGCTCCGGCGACGTGTTGACGGCCATCCGGGTGCCGGCCTTGACCAGATGGCTCACCAGGGCGGTCGAACCGCCCACGGCGCCCGCCGCGAGCTCCGGCAGCGACCCGCTCTCGCCCGCCAGAAGCGCGGCGACGACCGCGCCCGCCACGGGCCGGATCACGGTGTGGACGGAGTCCCATATCGAGTCGACGTACGGGATCTTGTCCGCCACCGCCTCGCACAGGAAGAGCACACCGGCAGCGATCAGGACGTCGGTGCGCTGCAGCGCCTCCGGCACCTGGTCGGAGATGCCGGTCGCGCCGAAGATGCCGAACAGAAGGACCACCGCATACGCGTTGATCCCGCTGGCCCAGCCGCTGGTGAAGACGAGGGGGAGTACGGACACGGACGCGATCGTAACCAGCCTTCCAGGGCGGAAGGTGGGGTTCGGTGCCCAGAGCTGAGTATCCGTACTCAGCCGCCGAGATGAGTATCCGCGCGGATGGGCTCCCAGCTGCGCGAACGGAAGAGTGGGGACCACGGAAGGGGCGCGGCGCCGGCACCGACGACACGGGGCGGCGGAACGGCGCGGCTCCCCCGACAGCACGGGGGTTGCAGGACGGAGAGCCCACGACCACGGGGGACAAGGGGGGACCGGGCTCTTCGGACCACGGGGAGAGCGGGGAACGGGGGGAACGGGAACGCCGGGCGGGCTGGAAACTCCAGCTCGCCCGGCGTTTCGTCGATTCCGCCGAACCCGTGCTCCGGGCCGTCAGTCCCGGCGGCCGCTCACCCGGCCGTGCAGCAGCAGGGACAGCGCCCCGTGTACATCGTCCAGCGACCGCTCCCGCTGGAACGCCTGCCAGTCCAGCGCCGCCACCAGCACCATCCCGACCAGCGCGGCGGCCGTGAGCGGAACGTCGATCTCCTCGCTCAGTTCGCCGGCCTCCACGCCCTCCCGCAGGACCGTCTCCACGACGGCCACCGCCTGCTGCCGCACGACGAGGAGCGTGGACTGCCACGCGCGGTTGGTGCGCCACAGCTCGGCGACATACAGCTGGGTGAAGGCCGGGTAACGGTCGATGAACACGAGCCCGGCCCGGATCATCGCGTCCAGCGCCTCGATCCTGGAACCGCCGCGCTCCGCCGTCTCGTCGGCCGCCTGCTGCAGGGAGGCGGTGAGCAGGCCGACCCCGAAACGCAGCAGCTCCTCGAAGAGCTCGGTCTTGCTCTTGAAGTTGTAGTAGACCGTGCCCTTGGCGACCCCGGCGCGCTCGGCGATCTCGTCGACCGTGGTGGCCGAGAAGCCCTGCTCCGCGATGAGCGTCACGGCTGCCTCGTAGAGCTTGGCGCGCGTCGCCCGGCGTCTGGTGCTGCTGCTGTCCATGACATCGATTCTCACAGGTCCGCCCATGGTCACAGACTCAGCTCCGGGTGGAGCCTGTCGAGCGTCCAGACCTGCTTGCGCCGCGCGGACAGGGCGGTCAGCGCCAGTGCCCCCGCGGTGAAGGCCAGCAGCACCGCGCACGCCTGCCAGACCGGGCCGAGACCGCCGCCCGTGATCAGCCTGCGCAGCGCCTCGACGACATACGTCATCGGCAGGAACGGGTGGACCGCGCCGAAGAACCCGGGGCTCGTCTGCACCGGATAGGTGCCGCCCGCCGAGGTCAGCTGGAGCATCAGAACCGCGAGGACCAGGATGCGGCCGGCGGCGCCGAAGCGGGCGTTGAGCCACTGGATGATCGCCGTGAAGCAGCAGGTGACGAGGGCGAGGAAGCCCACGGTGCCGGCCGCGTACGCCATTTCGAGTCCGAGGCCCCAGTGCAGGACCGACATCAGAGCGGCGACCTGGAGCAGACCGATCGCAGCCACCGGCAACCAGCCCGCCGCCGCGATCCGCCAGGCGGACGCCCCGGCGGCGAGGGCCCGGCGGTTGAGCGGCTGGATGATCATGTACGCCACCATCGCGCCCACCCAGAGAGAGAGCGGGATGAAGTACGGGGCGAAGCCGGTGCCGTAATTGGGCGCCGCGTGCAGGGACTTGCCGGCCAGCTGGACCGGGTCGGCCATCACCTCCGTGCGGCGGTCGCGGTCCTTCTTGTCATAGTCCGGGATCCTGTCCACGCCGTTGTTGAGCCCCACGGCCAGCTCGGTCGACCCGTCGGCCAGCCGGAAGAGGCCGCCGTCCAGGTCGCCCGCGCCCTTCTTGAGCTTGCCCACGCCGGTGTCCAGGTCCGTGGAGCCCTTCTTGGCGCTGGTCAGACCCGTGTGCAACCGGTCGGCGCCCGTGGCGACCTTGTGCGCACCGGTGTTGAGCTCGTTGATCTTGCGGACGGTGTACGCCAGGTCCTCGTCCAGTTTCGGGGCACGCTTGGCGAGGGCGTCGGCCTTCTTCTCCAGGCCGGCGAGCTGTTTCTTCAGTGCCTTCAGATCGCCGCTGCTGTTGCCGATCAGGACGTTGAGGTCGTCGGCGATCCTGGCGACGTCGGCCGCCGCGGTCTTGGCGCGCTTGAGCTCGGCACATGCCCTGGCGTCGGGGAGCAACGCCTCCTCGCACTGGGTGCGGTGGATCTCGGTGAGCGCGTCGGCGGACTTGTGCGCGAGCACCGCGGCGCCCGGGGCCCGTTCGACCAGACGGTCCAGGTTGTGCTGCACGGCCCGCGACGAGTCGGCCACCAGCCGGGCCGAGTCGCCGATCGACTTCCCGTTGTCCTTGAGGTACGGGCGCACCTCGTCGGCGACCCTGTTGACCTTGTCGGCGAGCGTCTGGGTTCCGTCGGCGACCTGCCGGGAGCCGGTCTCGAGTTCACCGGCACCCTTGTGCAGCTTGTTGATGCCCCCCGACAGCTTGCCGCTGCCGTCCTTGGCGTCCTTGAGCCCGTCGGCGAGGTCCTCCGAGCCCTTCTTGGCCTTCCCGACACCGCTCTTGAGCTTGTCGGCGCCCTTCGCCGCCTTCTCCGTCGCCTCGTGGATGTCGGAGAACGAGATGAAGATCCGGTCGAGGAACGACCGGGAGGCATCGGTCGACGCGGCGGTGCGCACCTCGGAGAAGACCGTCCGCGAGATCTGGCCGACGATGTAGTTGTTGGCGTCGTTCGTGCGGACCTGGAGCGCGCCGGTCTCGGGGGAGTCGCCGGAGCTGGAGGCGATGCGCCGGCTGAAGTCCGCCGGCATGGTCAGCGACAGGTAGTACGTGCCGTCCTCGACGCCCTTGCGGGCCTCGGCGTCGCTCACCTCGTGCCACTGGAAGACCTTGCTATCGCGCAGCCCCTTGGTGATCTCGTCGCCGGCCACGATCTTCCTGCCGGCAGCGGTGGCGCCTTTGTCGTCGTTGACGAGCGCGACGGGGATCTTGTCGAGCCTGCCGTAGGGGTCCCAGAACGAATACAGGTACAGGGCGCCGTAGAGCAGCGGCAGCAGCATGACCGCGACGATCGCGGCGGCGGGCAGCTTCCCCCTGCCGAAGCGCTTCAGCTCAAGCGCGGCCAGTTTCGGCGAGCGCATCGGCCGCCCCCTCCTCGTTGGTGTTCTCTTCCGAGTCGGCCTCGGTCGCGGTCTCGGTCTCGGTCGCGGTCTCGGCCTCCGCGTCCGTGCCCGCGTCCGCGTCCGTTGTGGTGCTCCGGTCCGCCACGGGGGCGGCGTCGGGGGCCTCGTCCTCGTCGCGGACGGCGCCCGTCGTGCGGACGACGCCCGCGTCCCCGGGGGCCTGGCTGCACACAGCGAGCACCGTCGTGCCGCCGTCCGCGATCGAGCGAAGGAGCGCCCAGGCCGTGGCGCGGTCGGCGTCGGAGAGCTTGAGGTCGGTGTCGTCGACCGCGAGCAGCCGGGGCTCGGCGATCAGCGCGAGGGCGACGGAGAGCCGCAGCTCCTCCAGCCGCTCCAGGTCGCGTACGGACGTGCGTTCCCGCTTGGGCAGTGCTGCCAGGTCGAGCCCCGCGGCGGACAGCGCCTTCTCGATGCGCTCGCGCGCGTCGGCGGACCGCTCCGCGCGGGGCCGCAGCAGAGCGCGCAGCGAACCGTCGAAACGCCGCTGCAGCAGGGCCCGTTCGCGCAGATGCTCCGCGACGGTGAGCGCCGGGTCGAGGTCGCTGACTCCCGCCACCGGGCCGAGAGCGCTGATCCGACGCACAGCGGCCATCCGGCGCGGCAGTTCGAGGCCGGCGACCACGGCGCGGCCTTCCGTGGGTCTCATCCGTCCCGTGAGTGCGAGCAGCAAGCTCGTGCGCCCCGAACCCGACGGGCCCTCGATCGCGACGAGCGCCCCCGGCGCTGCGTCGATGTCCACCGAGCGGAACGCCCAGCCGCGCGGGCCTTTCAGCCCGAAGCCCTCGGCGGCGACGGCCGCGCCGCGCGCGCTGTCCACGTTCCCCACCCCGATCCCCATCCCATCCCCGGTTTCTCTTTCCATGGACGATTTTTGAACTGACCAGTCAGTTCAAAAGTTACCCCCGAACCCGTGATCGAAGCAAAAGGGCAGGTCAGCGCGGACTGTCAGTGGTGCCCTCCACGATGGACACATACGGCCACAGTGCCGTCACACGACGACAGGAGGCTCGTCATGGCCCGTCACCCGGCAGCCGCCGCACACCGGCGCCGCGCCACCGGCACTGCCCCCTCATCGACCGGCCCGGCGCACGACGTCCATCCCGTCCCGCGCCGGGCATCCGCACCCCCCGCCGCTCTCGATCTGCTCGCCCGGGCCCGCGCCGGGCTCGAGGAGGCGGAGAGCTTCGAGGCGCCCAACGAGCGGTACGCCACGGCCCATCTGGCCGCCCTGCGCACGGCCGCAGCCGTGCTCGCCGCCCGCGTACGCCCCGAGGCCGCTCCGCGGCGCGGCCTCGGGGCGTCCCCAGGGCGGAGCCGGAGGGGAGGCATCCGCAGCGCGTGGGAGGTCCTGCCGGAGATCGCGCCCGAGCTGTCCGAGTGGAGCCTGCTGTTCGCCTCAGGGGCCGAGCGCCGGGCGCGTGCGGAGGCGGGCATACGGGGCGCGGCCAGCCGCCGTGACGCCGACGACCTGCTGCGGGACGTGGCCATGTTCCTGAGGCTGGTCGAGCGTCTGCTGGTGCTGCAGCCCGTGCTCCCGCAACCCAGGCCGCAGAAGCAGGAGCGCGGGGGCACCGCGGGGTGAGACGGATCGCTGGCGGGGGAGTCGGAGGCAATAGGGTGGACGGAGGTCACCAGTACATCGCCCGAGGAGCCAACAGCCGTGTCGGAACCGTCCCCCGCCGGTGGGGAGACCCCACCGCGACCCTCTCGCGCCTCCCTCCGTACCGCCGTGGTCTGGGAGGTCCTCAAGGAGGCGCTCGACCGTCGGGTCAAGGCGACCGGGACGGACTGTCTGGACATCCTGGACACCGGTGGCGGTACCGGTAACTTCGCGGTGCCCGCCGCCCGGCTCGGTCATCGGGTCACGGTCGTCGACCCCAGCCCGAACGCGCTGTTCGCGCTCGAGCGGCGGGCGGCGGAGGCCGGGGTCGCCGACCGGGTCCGCGGCGTCCAGGGCGACATCCACGGCCTGTTCGACGTCGTCGAGCGCGACGGCTACGACGCCGTCCTGTGCCACGGCGTGCTGGAGTACGTGGACGATCCCGCCGAGGGCGTCCGCAACGCGGTGGCGGCACTCCGGCCCGCCGGAGCGCTCAGCCTCCTCGCCGCAGGCCTCGGCGGCGCCGTCCTCGCCCGCGCCCTGGCAGGGCACTTCAACGAGGCCCGGCAGGCGCTCTTTGACCCCGACGGCCGGTGGGGAGCGGGCGACCCGGTGCCCCGGCGCTTCACCGCCGAGCAGCTCACCGAGGCCGTCACGCAGGCTGGTGTCGAGGTCGGCGCGGTCCACGGGGTGCGGGTCTTCGCCGACCTGGTCCCCGGGGTTCTGGTGGACACCGAGCCCGGCGCGCTGGACGCGCTGCTGAAGCTGGAGGCAGCCGCCGCCGAACTTCCCGCCTTCCACTCCGTCGCGACCCAGCTGCACGTCCTGGGCGAGAAGCGGGGCTGATCAGGCGCGCAGCCGCAGATGGACTACGCCACAGACCCTCCGTTGGCGGCCGTCGCCCCGTATGATCGGGGGACACCATCCGGCATGACGGATCGGAGGTTGGGGAATCAACGCCTCAGCACCCCGATCGGGCATGGCGGCCCGGAATGGCGTTTGCGAGAGGGCGGGTTTCACGGGGGCGAATCCCTGCCTATCCTGAAAGGGCCGCATACCGGTCGCCCCCGCGACCGACGACGAGGAGGACTCCGTGCCGCTCTCGGAGCACGAGCAGCGAATGCTCGAGCAGATGGAGCGAGCGCTGTACGCCGAAGATCCCAAGTTCGCTACAGCGCTTGAGGGAAGCGGGCTGCGTACGTACACCCGGCGACGGGTCTACCAGGCGGTCGCAGGCTTCCTGGTGGGTATCGCGCTCCTCATGGCCGGTATGGTCGCCCAGCAGATCTGGATCAGTGTGGTGGGCTTCCTGGTGATGCTCGGCTGTGCGGTTCTCGCGGTCACGGGCTGGCGCAAAGCGCCGAAGCCGGGCGAACAGCAGCAGGCAACCGGCGAACAGGGACGCCGACAGCCGCACCAGCGCAGATCGATGATGCACCGGATCGAGGAGCGGTGGCAGCGCCGCCGCGACGAGCAGGGCGGCCACTGAGTCCACCGGTCACGGATTTTCCCCCGGACCGGGTGGTGGCCCCGTCGGGCCCAGGGTCGGAGTAGGGATGAGGGGCGACGCTGACGAGCGTCGCCCCCTACACCGTGCTGCGCAGCACGCGCCGACTTCCCACGCGACGCTCACGGCCGGTCGCACTGCGCCCGCAGCGCGCCACCTTCCCCCGGGGGCCTGCCCCCGAGGCACGCTCGGGCCGGGCTTGCGGCGTCGTGTGGGTCGTGGAGCGTGTGCGGGAGGCGGCCGAGGACGAGTACTACGATCCCGCGCCGAT
>NZ_JBEXRZ010000071.1:0-34022 GCF_040613325.1 Streptomyces sp. NPDC006283
GGCCGCCCGCTGCGGCGTCCCGTGGGGTGCGGTCGCCCGCTGCGGCATCGCGCGGCGCACGGTCGGCCGCTGGCGGCCGTGCAGCAGGAGGTAGAACCGTTCGACGGACTCCATGGGCCCGTCGTCGAAACGCTTCACGACCTTGCCGAGCGGATTCCACACCCGTCCGTCCGGCATCCGGACCCCGACCGGCTGGGCGAACAACTCGCGCTGGGCGGCGTCGAGGTCCACCCAGCAGGCTCCCGCCCGTCGGACCATCACCTCACCGGCATAGGCTCCGAGCCCCTGGAGGAAGTGGTCGACCCCGGCCCGCGCCGGTCTGTCGCGTCTGAGTCCGTCGACGACGAGATCGACAAGTCTCAGGCTCACCACGGAGTAGTCGAACGGCAGTCTGCTGCGCTCGCTCATCTCCGCGACGAACCGCGCGGTGTAGCTCCGCATACCCCCGGCGCCCGGCAGTTCCCCTGCGCTCTCTTTCACGGCACCCGCCTTTCCACGATGGCCTCGCCAGTACCAGCGGAAGCGCTCCGCGGGCCATCACGGGTGGCACAGGTGGCAGTTCTCACAGGGAAATCGGCGATGTGCGTACAACCCTTACGGGGTGTGAAGCGTCGTGGCCGGAGCGGTCCGTGTCCGCCGTACGACGTGGGCCCGCGTACCTTCCACGCGCACCGAGCACTGATTCCGGCCGCCGGTCAATCTTTCCAAAAGCATCACAGGGGCTGCGCATGCCCTTCGGGCGGTGCCGTTAGCGTTGCTGGCCGACCGACCCCGCTCGCACCACGTGACGAAAAGTGAACAGGTCGCCGATGTCTCTGGCGGCGTAGTCAGCACAGAAGGTTTGCACATGGACTACTGCTCCTCATGTCGTCGGCACCTCAACGGGGCCCTGGTGTGCCCAGGGTGCGGCGCCTACGCGCCGGACATAGCCCCGCCCGCACAGCGTGGCGAGGGCGCGGAGGCGACGACCGCTTCGGCGTGGGAGCCGTACGGTGCGGAGGAGTTCTCCGTATGGGAGCCGTCCAGCAGGACCGCCGCCCCCGGCTCCGGTGCCGCGCCGGCGTCGGAGTCCGCGCCGTCCGGCAGCCCCGGGCACACGGCCGCGCCCGGCACGGGGCGAGCGGCACGCCGCCGCCAGCTCGCCCGTTGGAAGAAGAGCAAGCGCAGGGCCGCGGCCGGGACGGCCATCGCGCTCGTCGGCGGCGGGCTGACCATCGCCGCGCTGCCCACGACGTCGTCCAAGGACCGGACGCACGCGGCTGCCGCACCGGACACGACGGCTCAGGAATCGGCCCGGGTGAGCCTGCCCGCCCTCGGGGCGGAGCAGCCGGACAAGCCCGCCACGCGGGCTCCCCAGGCCCAGCCGTCGGCGACCGCCGCCCCGCACCGGAAGACCGTGACCGTCAAGGTGCCTGCCCCAGGAACAACGACCCCGCCGCCGCGCACCGAACGCACGGCTGCCGAGGAACCGAAGGCGTTCCGGTCCGATGCACCGGCGCCGCGGACCACCGCCCCGGCCGTCCCCCCGACTGCCCCCGCAACGGTCGACCCCACATCCAAGACGCCCGGCACGTCGGGCGACTCCGGGGCCTCCCGCCCGGAAGAGCAGGAACCGGCGCCGACGCAGACGGCCACCACCTCCCCCTCAGAGGTGTGCCTGCTCGTCCTTTGCATCCGCGGCTGACTTCGCCGGCCGAACCGGGGCTGCCCGTCCCGCTCACGGGGCCGGGCGGCCCCGGCGTCGTTTCGGGCACCGGGGACGCGGGTCAGCGGCCCCACGCCCGGACAAGGCCCAGGGTCTTTCGTTTGGATCAGGCCGGATCAGTGTGGGGGTCCCCACGCCCGCAGGGCGTAGGGGGAGGGGTCTGGTGCCGTGGATCGCAAGGCGGAGGCGGGGGGTACCTCCCACGCCGAAGGCGTAGGAGGAGCGGTGCCAGGGCCCCCGAGCCCGGCATGATCCAAACGAGAGGCCCTAGCTAGGGGGCCGGCTCCTGGGTGACGGGACGGCCCGTGTTCTGGCCGGCCCGGCCGTTGCCGGGCGACGCGGGCTGGGATCCCTTCCCAGGTTTCGACGGCTTCCTCGTCTGCGACGGCTTGGAGGGCTCGCCCGTCAAGAGGCGGGCGCAGTACGCCTCCACCGCGTCCGGGCCGCCCGCCGCGGCTTCGAGGCGCCGGCGTACGGCGCTGTCCGTCGCGGCGCCGTTCCCCTGCCCGTGCTGCTTTTCCGCGTTCCCGTTTCCGTTCTCGTTCCCGTTCGACGCTTCGTACGCGCGGCAGTGGGCCCGGTCGTCCTTGCCCCTCGGTGGGCGGTCCTCCTCCGCCCCAGGCGACGGTGTACCGGCTGTCACGCCGGCCGACGGTGTCGCCGTCGCGCCGCCCTGCGCGGGGGCCGATGTCGCGGGCCGGGGGGCGGGGTGCGGTCCCGGCGGCGGGGACTCGCCGAACGGGGCCGGGATCGCTCCGGCTGCCATCGCCACCCCGCCCAGCATGACCCCGGCGGCGAGGGCGGCGAGCCCGGCCTTGAGCCACTGGGTGCGTTTCCGCGGCTCGGTGGGTCGCCAGTCGTCGGCAGGGCGGGTGGGCAGCTCGAGAGCGCCCTCGTCGCGGGCCGCACGGAAGGCGGCCAGGGCGCCCGCCTCGGCGTCCGGGGCGACGGGTGTGGGGCGCGCGGCGGCGGCGAGCAGCTCGTCGAGAGTCGGCGGCTGCGGCTCGGGCCCGGCGCCCATGACACCTCCAGGTCGGTTTTCGGTCATCTCGACTCTCCCAGCGGAGAGGAGTCCGAATCTGTCACACGGTCGCGTCCGAGTGACAGCAGGCGCTTCTCCAGTCGCTTGAGGCCGCGGTGGGTGGCCGAGCGAACCGCTCCCTGACGCTTGCCCAGTACGCGTGCGGCGGCCGGCCCGTCGAGACCGATGACGGTCTGCAGCAGGACCGCCTCGGCCTGCTGACGCGGCAGTTCCGCGATGAGTGCCAGGGCCTGCCGGGTCGTGACGATCTCGAGGGCCTCTTCCGCCGTGTCCTGCCGGGCGGGCAGTTCGGCGAGTTCGCCGGCGAGGGTCGTTCCGCGCGGGCGGCTCTTGAGCCGGCGCAGATGGTCGATGGCGCGGTTGCGCGCGATGCGCGCGGTCCAGGCCCGGAAGCCGGCGCCGTCGCCGCGGAACCGACCGAGGTCGCGGGCTATTTCCAGCCAGGCATCGGATGCGACGTCCTCCGCGTCGTCCCCGACGAGACCGCGCAGATATCCGAGGAGCGGCGGGTGGACCGTCCGGTACGCCGCGGAGAAGGCGGTCTCGTCTCCCCGTTGCGCTTTCGCCACCGCATCGCCGAGCTCCTTGTCGTACGTCTCCGTACGACGGCTGCCCCGCCCCTTGCCCACTGGCCCCTCTTCGTCCTGACAGCACGGCGGTCCCGTGCCCATGTCCCCCTACTGGCCAGCGTCATGACTCACAGAAACGTCACAGCTGACCATCTGCGCCTCACCCTACGCGACGGACCCGATCCGTCCGGCCGGAGCCTCGGGGCCGTCGTGGTGGATGGGGGTGTGGGCGCCGGTGAGGGAGACTCCCGAGCCGCCGCGGCGGTTCGCCACGATCTCCGCGCCGATGGACAGGGCGGTCTCCTCCGGCGTACGGGCGCCGAGGTCGAGGCCGATCGGCGAGCGGAGCCTGGCCAGTTCGAGCTCGGTGACGCCGACGTCGCGCAGCCGCTTGTTGCGGTCCTCATGGGTGCGGCGCGACCCCATCGCGCCGACGTACGCGACCGGGAGTTTCAGGGCGAGCTTCAACAGCGGCACGTCGAACTTGGCGTCATGGGTGAGTACGCACAGCACCGTACGGCCGTCGACCTCGGTCGACTCCAGGTAGCGGTGCGGCCACTCGACGACGATCTCGTCGGCGTCCGGGAAGCGGGCCGCCGTCGTGAAGACGGACCGGGCGTCGCAGACGGTGACGTGGTAGCCGAGGTACTTCCCGACGCGCACCAGGGCCGACGCGAAGTCGATCGCGCCGAAGACGATCATGCGGGGAGCGGGGACGCTCGACTCGACGAGCAGGGTCAGGGGACGGCCGCAGCGGGAGCCGTCCTCGCCGATGACGACGGTGCCGGTGCGTCCGGCGTCCAGCATCGCCACGGCCTCGGAGGCCGCCGTACGGTCCAGCTCCGGATGGCCGCCGAGACCGCCGTCGTACGTGCCGTCGGGGCGTACCAGCAGGGCTCGGCCCGCGAGGTCCGCGGGCCCGTCGGTGATCCGCGCGACCGCCGCCGCCTCCCCACGGGCGGCGGTGGCCAGCGCGGCCGCGAAGACGTCCCTGGCGGGAGCGTCCACGTGGACCGGGGTGACGAGGATGTCGATGACGCCGCCGCAGGTCAGGCCGACGGCGAAGGCGTCCTCGTCGCTGTATCCGAAGCGTTCGAGGACGCTTTCGCCGTCCTGGAGCGCCTGTTGGCACAGGTCGTAGACCGCGCCTTCCACACACCCGCCGGAGACCGAGCCGATGGCCGTGCCGTCGCTGTCGACGGCGAGGGCGGCGCCGGGCTGCCGGGGCGCGCTGCCACCGACGGCGACGACCGTGGCGACGGCGAACGAACGGCCCTGCTCGACCCACCGGTTCAGCTCTTCGGCGATGTCCAGCATGTCGGTCTCCTCATGACGAAAGGTGTGCGGAAGGCGTCGGTCGTTACTTGACTCCGAGCCAGCCCTCGATCGGGTGCAGCGCGAAGTAGGCGAGGAAGACGGCGGCCAGGACCCACATCAGCCAGCCGACGTCCCGTGCCCGGCCCTGAACCGCCTTGATCAGGACGTGGGCGATGACGCCGGCCGCGATGCCCGCGGTGATGGAGTACGTGAAGGGCATCAGCACGGTGGTCAGGAAGACCGGGATGGCGGTCGCGGAGTCGTTCCAGTCGATGTGCTTGGCGTTCGTCATCATCATCGAACCGATGACGACGAGGGCGGCGGCCGCCACCTGGGTCGGGATGACCTGGGCGAGCGGGGTGAAGAACAGGCAGAGGGTGAAGGCCAGGCCGGTGACCACGCTGGCGAGGCCGGTGCGCGCGCCGTCGCCGACGCCCGCGGTGGATTCGACGAACACGGTCTGGCCCGACGCGCCGGCGACACCGCCCATCACGCCGCCCGCGCCGTCGATGGCGAGGGCCCTGTTGAGGCCGGGCATCTTGCCCTTGTCGTCGGCGAGGTTCGCCTGCTGGCCGATGCCGATGATGGTGCCCATGGCGTCGAAGAAGCCGGCCAGCACCAGGGTGAAGACGATGACTCCGACGGTGATGCCGCCGACGGAGCCGATGCCGTCGAAGGAGACGGCGCCGAACAGTCCGAAGTCGGGGCTGGAGACGATGGAGCCGGTGATCTCGGGCGCGTTCAGCCCGCCCCAGGCCGCCTTGTCGAGGCCGGCGAACTGGTGGACGGCGGCGGCGAAGAGCGTGCCGCCGATGATGCCGATGAGGATCGCGCCGGGAACCTTGCGGACCTGGAGCAGGAAGATCAGCAGCACGGTGACGGCGAAGCAGAGCACCGGCCAGCCGGTCAGCATGTCGCTGGTGCCGAGCTGGATCGGCTTGGCGCCGGCGATACCGCCGTCGCCGGGCATGGAGGTCACGAAACCGGCCTGGACCAGGCCGATGAGACAGACGAACAGGCCGATCCCCATGGTGATGGCGTGCTTGAGCGCCAACGGGATCGCGTTCATGATCAGTTCACGGAGACCGGTCACGACGAGCAGGACGATCACGGCGCCGTAGATGACGCACATGCCCATCGCGTTTTCCCAGGTCATCTCGGGCGCGACCTGGAAGGCCATGACGGCGGAGACACTGAGTCCCGCTGCCAGGGCAAGCGGCACATTGCCGATGAAGCCCATCACGATCGTGGTCGCGGCGGCGGCGAACGCGGTCGCGGTGGTCAGCTGATCACCGTCGAGCCTGTTGCCGGCCGCGTCGGGCACCGACAGGATCACCGGGTTGAGCAGGATGATGTACGCCATCGCCATGAAGGTGGTGATGCCGCCACGCACTTCCCGGCCGAGGGTCGAGCCTCGCTGGGTTATGTGGAAGTACCGGTCGAGCCAGGAACGGCCGGCGGGCTGGCGCGAACCTGCGCCGGCGTCCTCCGCCGTCGTCCGCGGCTCAGTGGACTGCTGGGTCATGGTGCCTACTCCCAAGGTTCACAGGGGCACCCGCCGGTGGAGAGTGGAGATGGCGGGATTTGGGAAGGTGCTTCGGCTGCACGACCCGGGGGACGGCCCGAGACGAACTCGCTCTGCGGGGACTTGCTGTACTGCGCGGGGGTGGTGCGTTGTGGGGGATGCGCATCGTTTTCTGTGGGGGTGCTGAAGCGGCCGCGAGCGGTGCGGCACTTCGTTCTCCGGGCGGCGCGGACCGTTGAGGAAGGTGACGTTTCCTTGGAGGCATGGCGCGCACCGCCCGGAGAGTTCGGGGACCGATCAGGTACCGGTGAGGTGCTCGGGACGCACCGGTGTCCGGTCGAGTGCCAGTCCTGTCGCGTTCCGGATCGCCGCGAGCACGGCCGGGGTGGACGACAGGGTGGGGGCCTCGCCGATGCCGCGCAGCCCGTACGGGGCGTTGTCATCGGCGAGTTCGAGCACGTCGACCGGGATGGTCGGCGTGTCGAGGATGGTGGGGATCAGGTAGTCCGTGAACGACGGGTTCCTGACCTTCGCGGTCTTCGGGTCGACGATGATCTCCTCCATGACCGCCACGCCCAGGCCCTGGGTGGTGCCACCCTGGATCTGGCCGATGACGGACAGCGGGTTGAGCGCCTTGCCGACGTCCTGGGCGCAGGCCAGCTCGATGACCTTGACGAGACCGAGCTCGGTGTCCACCTCGACGACCGCGCGGTGCGCGGCGAACGAGTACTGGACGTGTCCGTTGCCCTGTCCGGTCCGGAGGTCGAACGCCTCCGTCGGACGGTGGCGCCACTCGGCCTCGATCTCCACGGTCTCGCCCTCGAGCACGTCCACCAGGTCGGCGAGGACCTCGCCGCCGTCGGTGACGACCTTGCCGCCTTCGAGCAGCAGCTCGGCGGTGGCCCACGCCGGGTGGTACGTGCCGAACTTGCGGCGGCCGATCTCGAGGACCTTCTCGCGGACCAGTTCGCAGCTGTTCTTGACCGCGCCGCCGGTGACGTACGTCTGGCGGGAGGCGGACGTGGAGCCGGCGGAGCCGACCTGGGTGTCGGCCGGGTGAATGGTCACCTGGGTGACGCCGAGCTCGGTGCGGGCGATCTGCGCGTGGACCGTGACACCGCCCTGGCCGACCTCCGCCATCGCGGTGTGCACGGTGGCGACGGGCTCGTGGTTGATGACCTCCATGCGCACCTTGGCGGTGGAGTAGTCGTCGAAGCCCTCGGAGAAGCCGACGTTCTTGATGCCGACCGCGTAGCCGACGCCGCGTACGACGCCTTCACCGTGGGTGGTGTTGGACAGGCCGCCGGGCAGGGCGCGCACGTCGGAGCCCTCGGTGGTCTCCCACTGGCGCTCGGGCGGCAGCGGGCGGGACTTGATGCGGCGCAGCAGCTCGGCGACCGGGGCCGGCGAGTCGACCGGCTGGCCGGTCGGCAGCAGGGTGCCCTGCTCCATGGCATTGAGCTGACGGAACTCGACCGGGTCCATGCCGAGGGCCTTGGCGAGCTTGTCCATCTGTGCCTCGTAGGCGAAGCACGCCTGGACCGCGCCGAAGCCGCGCATGGCGCCGCAGGGCGGGTTGTTGGTGTAGAGCGCGATCGCCTCGATGTCGACGTCGTCGATGACGTACGGGCCGACGGAGAGGGAGGACGCGTTGCCGACGACGGCCGGGGAGGCCGAGGCGTAGGCGCCGCCGTCCAGCACGATCCGGCACTTCATGTGCGTGATCCTGCCGTCGTTGGTGGCCCCGTGCTCGTACCAGAGCTTCGCCGGGTGGCGGTGCACATGGCCGAAGAACGACTCGAACCGGTTGTAGACGATCTTGACCGGCTTGCCGGTCCGCAGCGCGAGCAGACAGGCGTGGATCTGCATCGACAGGTCCTCGCGGCCTCCGAACGCGCCGCCGACGCCGGAGAGCGTCATCCGCACCTTGTCCTCGGGCAGGCCGAGGACGGGCGCGATCTGGCGGAGGTCCGAGTGCAGCCACTGGGTGGCGACGTACAGGTCGACGCCGCCGTCCTCGGCGGGCACGGCGAGACCGGACTCGGGGCCGAGGAAGGCCTGGTCCTGCATGCCGAACGTGTACTCGCCGGAGACGATGACATCGGCGCGCTTCGCGGCTTCGTCCGCGTTGCCGCGGATGATCGGCTGCCGGTGCACGATGTTCGGGTGCGGCACGTGGCCGGCGTGGTGGTCGTCGCGGCCCGGGTGCAGCAGCGGCGCGTCGGGGGCGGTCGCGGAGGCCTCGTCGGTGACGACGGGCAGCTCCTTGTACTCGACCTTGATCTTGGCGGCGGCGCGGCGCGCGGTCTCCGGGTGGTCGGCGGCGACGAGAGCCACCGGCTCGCCGTGGTGCCGTACGACGCCGTTGGCGAGGACGGGGGTGTCCTGGATCTCCAGGCCGTAGTTCTTGACCTCGGTCGGCAGGTCCTCGTAGGTGAGCACGGCGTGGACGCCGGCCTGGGCGAGGGCCTCGGAGATGTCGATGGAGACGATCTCCGCGTGCGCGACCGTGGAGCGCAGGATCTGGCCCCAGAGCATGTCCTCGTGCCACATGTCCGAGGAGTACGCGAACTCGCCGGTGACCTTGAGGGTGCCGTCGGGGCGGAGTGTGGACTCGCCGATGCCGCCCTTGGTCTTGGAGCCCTGGGTGACCTTGGTGGGAGTGCCCGCCGGGGCGGACGCGACCCGGGTGTTCTGCGACATCGTCAGACCGCCTCTTCCTTGCGTTCCTGACGGGCGGCCGCGAGGCGGACGGCGTCGAGGATCTTCTCGTAACCGGTGCAGCGGCAGAGGTTGCCGGACAGGGCTTCGCGGATGTCCTCGTCCGTCGGGGACGGGTTGCGCTCCAGCATCTCGTCGGCGGCGACCAGAAGGCCCGGTGTGCAGAAGCCGCACTGCACGGCACCGGCGTCGATGAACGCCTGCTGGATCGGGGCCAGCTCGGTGCCCTCGCCGGTCTGCGAGTCCGTTCCCTTGGCACTCCACTGCTGGGCGTCCTGGAGGCTGGTGCCGCAGGCGCCGCCGGAACACGACTGTTCCCGCTGCTTGGCGAAGTCCGCCAGGCCCTCGACGGTCACGACCTCGCGGCCCTCGACCTGACCCGCGGCGACCAGGCAGGAGCAGACGGGGACGCCGTCGAGTCTGACCGTGCAGGAACCGCATTCGCCCTGCTCACAGGCGTTCTTGGAGCCGGGCAGGCCCAGGCGCTCACGCAGGACGTACAGCAGGCTCTCGCCCTCCCAGACGTCGTCCGCTTCCTGCCGGCGTCCGTTGACGGTGAAATTGACGCGCATGGTCATGCAGCTCCTTCAAGCGTGCGGGCGGTGCCGCGGTACTGCTCCCAGGTCCAGCCCAGCGTGCGGCGGGCCATGATGCCGACCGCGTGGCGGCGGTACTTCGCCGTGCCGCGCACGTCGTCGATCGGGTTGCAGGCGCCCGAGGCGAGCTCGGCGAACTGCTTGGCGACCGACGGGGTGATGATGTTCCCGCTCTCCCAGAATCCGCCCTCCTCGAGCGCGGCGTTCAGGAAGTCCTCCGCGGCCTTCGCCCGCACCGGGGTGGGGGCTGCCGAGCCGATGCCGGTTCGGACGGTGCGGGTCTCGGGGTGGAGGGCCAGACCGAACGCGCACACAGCGATGACCATGGCGTTGCGGGTACCCACTTTGGAGTACTGCTGCGGGCCGTCGGCCTTCTTGATGTGCACGGCCCGGATGAGCTCGTCGGGGGCGAGCGCGTTGCGCTTGACTCCCGTGTAGAACTCGTCGATGGGGATCAGGCGGGAGCCGCGCACCGACTCGACCTCGACCTCGGCGCCCGCGGCGAGCAGCGCCGGGTGGGCGTCGCCGGCCGGCGAGGCGGTGCCGAGGTTGCCGCCGACGCCGCCGCGGTTGCGGATCTGCGGGGAGGCGACGGTGTGCGAGGCGAGCGCGAGCCCGGGCAGCTCGGCGCGCAGGTTCTCCATGATCGCGGTGTACGGGACGGAGGCTCCGAGCCGGACGCTCTCGCCGCCCACCTCCCACTCGGTCAGCTCACCGATGCGGTTGAGGTCCAGGAGGTATTCCGGCCGACGGTGGTCGAAGTTGATCTCGACCATCACATCGGTGCCACCCGCGATGGGGACAGCGGTGGGGTGCTCGGCCTTGGCGGCGAGCGCCTCCTCCCAGCTGGCGGGGCGAAGGAAGTCCATGAGTGGCTCTCTTCTTCTCAATCGGGGTCGTTCGTCGCAGTGGGCCCGGGACGGCCGGCCCTCGACTTGTTCAGTGCCGTCGTTCATCTGCTGTTCACGCGGTGTGGTCCAGTACACAAGGCGGGAACCATGCGGTGCAGTCACCGAAACCATGAAGGAGTTGGCTGGTCGCCTCTCCTGTCTTGTAGATTCGAACGAAAGACGGAGATCAGCAACCTCACCGTTTCCCCCTGGAAACGCAGGCCACGGATCTCTGGCCACGACCGGCAACAACGAGACAGATCGGCGGCGACGAGATGCGGCTGCGCGCACTGCTGGAGAACGATGCGCTGGGGCTGCGGCTGCTCGGCGGCGAGGACGAGCTCGACCGCGGGGTGCGCGGCGTGATGACCACGGACCTGCGCGACCCCAGCAGGTACCTGTCCGGCGGCGAACTGGTGCTCACCGGACTCGCCTGGCGGCGCGGTGCCGAGGACTCCGAGCCGTTCGTCCGCATCCTGGCGGGCGCCCACGTCGCGGGGCTCGCGGCGGGCGAGGCCGAGCTCGGGGACATCCCCGACGACCTCGTCCAGGCCTGTTTGCGCCACCGGCTCCCCCTGTTCGCCGTGAACGAGTCCGTTGCGTTCGCAACCATTACGGAGTACGTCGTACGGCAGGTCTCCGGGGAACGAGCCGGAGACCTCGCGGCCGTCGTCGACAGACACAGGCGGCTGATGACGTCCGGTCCCGCGGGTGGCGGGCCGGACGCCGTCCTCGACCTCCTCGGCTCCGATCTCGACCTGCGTGCCTGGGTCCTGTCCCCCACCGGGCGGCAGATCGCAGGCGTCGGCCAGGGGCTTCCGGAAGATGTGGGCCAGGTGCTCGCCGGTGAACACCTCGCCGCGGTGCGCACCGGCCGCCGAGCACCGCACCGCGTCGTCGCGGGTGGCGTGACGTACTCCCTCTTCCCGATCCGCAACACTGGACGCGGCGCCCCTCCCGCCGTCCGCGACGTGCGCGAGAGCGTGCTTTCTGACTGGCTGCTGGCCGTGGAGGCCGACGCCGGGGACTGGCCCGCCGCCCGGCTCGACCTGCTGCAGGGCGTCACCCAGCTCATCGCGGTCGAACGGGACCGGCGCGAGGCGGCCCGCACGGTACGGCGCCGGCTCGCGCAGGAGATCCTGGAGCTGGTCCAGACAGGGGCGGCCCCCGCGGAGATCGCGGCGCGCCTGCGGGTCGCGGCACCCGTCCTGCTGCCCGGCCTCGGCACCGCACCCCACTGGCAGGTTGTTGTGGCCCGGGTGGACTGGGGGGCCGACACGTCCGTCGAGACGGGGCCCGTGGCCCAGTCGCTTCTCGAGGAGATCCTCGTCGAGCCGTCGGCCGCCGGGGTCGACTCCGCGGACCGGATCGCCGTCGCCCACAGCGGCGAGGAGGCGATCGCGCTGGTTCCGCTGCCGGCGGTGGGCCTCGGCGGCGTCGAGGCGGACGAGCCGCCCTCGTCGGACGCGGGGCTGCATGCCGACGCGCTGCTGGCGTCCGTACGCGTCCCGCTCACGGCGGGCCTCGCCGACGACGGGCGCCTCACGCTCGGTGTCAGCGCCGCCGTCCACTCGGCCGAAGGCCTGCGCGGCGCCCTGGAGGAGGCCCGCCACGCCCGCCGGGTGGCCGCGGCCCGCCCGGGCAGCGTCTGCGCGGCGGGCCACCACGAGCTGGCCTCGCACGTGCTGCTGCTGCCGTTCGTGCCGGACGACGTCCGCCGGGCGTTCACGGCCCGGCTGCTGGACCCGCTGCGGGACTACGACCGCCGGCACCGCGCGGAGCTGATCCCCACGCTGGAGGCGTTCCTGGACTGCGACGGCTCCTGGACGCGCTGTGCGACGCGCCTGCACCTGCACGTGAACACGCTGCGCTACCGGGTGGGCCGCATCGAACAGCTGACGGGCCGCGACCTGTCGCGTCTGGAGGACAAGCTGGACTTCTTCCTGGCGCTGCGCATGAGCTGACGGCCCATCGGCGCTGCCCGGCGCGGCGGCGGGTCAGCTCGCGCGCGCCGGAGGGGTGTCCTCGATCTCGAAGGCGACCTGGTCGGCGTAGCACCACCACCAGCTCTCGCCCGGCTCGTAGGACCTGATCACGGGGTGGCCGGTGTCGTGATGATGCGCGGTCGCGTGCTTGTTCCGCGAGGAGTCGCAGCACCCGATGTGGCCGCAGGTCTGGCACTCGCGCAGGTGCATCCACGTGTCGCCCCGCGCGACGCATTCGGGACAGCTGTCGGGGCTGTCGGGGCTGACGTCCTGGACCTGATCGAGGTGCCGGCAGAGCCGGCCCGCCGTCTCGCTGGTCATCATCCACGACTCCTCGGCTCGACCACCGCCCCCCGCCTCCGCGCCTGACGCCCCACCCCGCGCCTCCAGGCTCCCACCCGAGCGCGGCCTGTCAAACGGCCGCGATCCCGGGGGGCGGAACGGCGGGACTCCGTCCTCGGCCGCCGGTCCCGCCGCCGCACACGGGGTGCCGAGCGGCGGTGCAACGCGGCCGCGCCGCGCCTCCCTCGGGTCCGGGCTCGCCCCTGCCCCGGGGAGGCGCGTGTCCTGGCTGCCGGCGGCAGTTGCCCGGTCGCGGCGCCGGTTCCCCGCGCGCCCTGGCCCGGCACGATCGCCGCCCACGTCCGGCCCCGGCGCACACGCGCTGCGCGGCATGGGGCCGGGGCAGAACCGGGGTCGCGACGGACTGATCCTGCGCCACCGACACGGACAGCGGCGCCCCCGGGCCCTGGCCGGGCCCTCCTGTTCGCGCTGGACGGCGCGCCCCGCCCCGGCGGCGCTTCGCGGGACGAGGTTGCGGTGCCGGGCGATCGCCGCGTCACCCGGATCGGCTCTCGTCACTGTCACTCGTGGGGGTCATGGAGAGATCCACCTGATTGACGCCGGTGTGCCCCCTGCCCATCGCCCCTGGTGACAACGGTGAAGGGCCCGGCGCCGCTCAACGAAGGGCGGCGCCTCGCCCTGGTCTGCCCCGACGACGGCGCTCACGGCGACCCGAACGGCAGCTGAAAGATTGTGAACTGATTCACCTGAACCCTTGGCCCTGCGTGCCGATCCATGCTGAGATGCCGTCTGACTCAACAGCTCAAAGGCGTGCTCGGGGAGGGCAAGTGGCGCATACCGCCATGTCTGGTTCCGGAACCACAGCAGGTGACGATCCACTCCAGACCGCGGTATGGCGGCTGCGTTCGCGCGGCTGTTGGACCGATGCGGCGGCCCTGCTCGCGCCCCATGCCGCGGACCCCGCGGCGGCGCTCGAGCGGGCCGGACTGCTCGTGGAGCGCTGCCTGTTCACCTGCGACGGCTGGGCGGAGGCAGAGGATGCACTGCGCACCGCGGAGGCCGTCGCCGGCGACGACGAGGAGCGCGGCGGAGCCGCGAGCGAGCGCGGCCGGCTGGCGTACGCGGCCACCCGCCTCGGTGTGCGGGACCGGGCCGACGAGGCCCGGTCGGCGCTCGGCAGAGCCACGGCGTTGCTCTCCCCCTCCTCACCCGGACGTCCCCTGCTGGACTTCCGGCGCGGCCTGGTCGCCGAGCACATCGCGGACTCCCCGCAGGCGGCACGCGCCGCCTACCAGCGGGCGCACGCGGGCGCGACGGCCCAGAGCGATCCGCTGCTGCTGTCCTTCACCTGGCAGCAGCTGGCCGGACTCGACCTGCGCGAAGGGGAGTTGACGCAGGCCCGGCAGGGCTTCTCCGAATGTCTGCGCATCCGTGAGGAGCTCGGCTATCTGGTCGGCACCGCGGCGGCGCTGGCCGGTCTCGCGGACTGTGAGCCGGAACCGGAGGCGGGCAGGCTGCGTTCGGAGGCCCGCCGGCTGTTCCGGCTGCTCGGCGGCGTGCCGGTGTGGCTCGGTGCGCAGCTCTCCCCCGTCGTGCCACCGCAGCCGTCCGCGGCCCTCCCCGAGCCCGCCGGCCAGTGAGAACCCGCCGCAGGGAGGGCGACGTCCCGGAGCCGCGGACGCGGTGGGACGAGATCACAACGGGCCTGTGGGTGGGCGGCCATGTCTGGTCGGACGCCGGACACCGGCACCGCGACGTGGTGGTCGGCGACGAGTTCGACGTGGTGATCAGCCTCTACACCCGCGAGGGCCACGGCCCCGCGGAAGGCGTCGAGCACCATGTCGTGCCCATCCCCGACGACTGGCTGACCGCGCAGGAGATCGACCGGGTCCGCCGTGTGGCGGTGACGGCCGCCGATGCCGTACGGGCGCGGCGCAAGGTGCTGGTGCGCTGCTACTCGGGCTACAACCGCGCGGGCCTGGTGGCCGCCCAGACGCTGATCGAGCTGGGTCACGATGCGGAAGGGGCCATCGACCGGGTCAGGATGCGGCGCTCCCCCTGGGCGCTGCACAACGCGGCGTTCGAGCAGTATCTGCTGACCGGTCTGGACATCGCCTCGCTGCTGTCGGGCCTGGAGCCGCCGCCCGGGGGCTGATCAGGCAAGCCAGGAGAAGAACCGTTCGGGGTTCATCGCGAGCAGCACCAGCACGACGGCCACCCCGATCCAGAGGAACCCGCGGGCCCTGCTGCGCGGCTTGGTCGCCCGGCGGTCCGGCCATGCGCGCCACCCGTCGGGCTCGGCCTGTACGGGCTTGCCCCTGCGCGCCCAACGACGGGCGCGCCCCTGCTGCCTGGCGGCCTCCTCATCGGCACGCCGCAGCCGCTCGGTGACCATCCGCGCCCGTGCGGAAGGCTCCTTGGGGGCCGCCAGCCGGGCCGGGCCCTCGCTCTCGAGCTGGAATCTCTCCCACTCCTCGTCGGGTATGGACGACTCCGGCAACTTTGGTGATTCCGCGGTCATGTCGGTCCCCCACCTCTCGGACATTCGAGCGAAGAAACCCTAACGCAGGGCTATGACGGCCCCGTTGGGGGCCGGACCGGCACGGCAACCGGCCAGGCCGCGTCTCGTCGTGGCCGCAGGACGGTCAGCATGTCGTCGGTGCCGACGGCGAGCGCTCCGTCCGGTGTGACGGCAACGGCGCGGACCGCGGGCCCCGGCCGGAAGGCGAGCACCTCCCGCGTGCCGAGGCGGTGCAACTCCGCGAGACCGTCCGCCCAGGCGACCGCGAGGGCGTGTCCGGCCGGTGTCCGCGCGCAGTGCAGGGCGACGACCGGGTACGGCCGCTCCGTCACGGGAGGGCGGCGCCTCCTTGCCTCCGGCGTCCAGACCTGGACCGTGCCGTCCGCGCCCCCGCTGTGGACGGACAGGACGGGTGAGGCGGTCGCGGCGAGGGCGGTGACGCGGCCGGAGTGCAATGCCGCCTGGTGAACTCCTGCGAGGGTGAACGCGTGGACGGAGCCCATGCGGTCGCCGACCAGCACGGTGTCCGCCGCCGCGGCGAGCGCCGTGCCGGGGTGGCTCGAGAGAGTGGCTGCCACGGCCTTCGTCAGGGGCGTCCGGGTGCCGCCGTACCGGTGGAGACGGCCACGTTCGTCCAGCAGCAGCACGGTGTCGTCGAGCGCCGCGACCGCCTTGACGCGTGAGGCCGTCGACCGGCGCGGGACGTCATCGCCGTGGGTGCGCACACCGCCGGTGGGGTCGGCCGCAACCAGGCCGTCCGCCGAGACGGTGAGGGCGGCCACCGGACCGGGCCGGGACCACTCCACGCTCCAGGGCGCCCCTTCCGACAGCCGTGTCAGCGCCCGCCGCACGTGCGCTTGCGCTTCGGCCGGCAGGGCAGCCAGCAGGACGAGGGCGCGCCCGGCGGGGGGCTGCTCCCGGATCAGCGACTGGCCCGCCCGCAGCCATGCCGTGCGCAGGCCACCGTGGTCCTCGTCCGCGGTCTCGTAGGCCGAAGTGATGCGTACGGGGTCGGCCGAGCAGACCGCCTCCGGATCGGCCGGGTCGACCGGCCGATCGTGCCCCGGCCCGTCGGCGGTCGGCTCCACGAGCACGCGCAGGTGCCCGAACTCGGCCAGCACCCGGGCCAGTTCGGCGATCCCGTCCGGGTCCTGTCCCGCCGGCCGCAGCCGTACGGTGCGCGGCGGGCCCGACAGCAGGGCCGACAGCAGCTCGGTCGGCGTGCTCGCCACGACGCCCAGCTGGTTCGCCACCGCCCATACCGTGCCGCGCACGTCCGCGTCCCCGTCAGGCCCGTCGGCGGCTCAGGCGTCCGAGCCCGTGAAGTGCTCGCGCACCAGCGACTGAACAACCGTCAGATCCTGGGCGACCAGGGCCTCGAGCAGGGCCATGTGCTCCGCGGCGTCCGCGATCAGGTCGGCCCGGCGGGGGGCGGGTGCGGTGGTGAGGGGCCACTGGGAGCGGCGGTGCAGGTCGTCCGCCACGATCAGCAGCTGTTCGTTGCCCGCGAGGGCGAGGACCGCACGGTGGAAGGCGCGGTCGGAGTCCGCGTAGCTCGCGCGGTCGCCGGTCGCGGCCGCCGCGACCGTCGCCTCGGCCAGCGGTCGCAGGGCGCACCAGTTGGCGGCGGGCACGGTGCGGGCGAGTCGGAGCATGACCGGGACCTCGATCAGGGCCCGGACCTCCGCCAGCTCGGCGAGTTCGCGGGCGCTGCGCCGGGCGACGCGGAAGCCGCGGTTGGGCACGACCTCGACGGCCCCCTCCGTCACCAGCTGCTGCATCGCCTCGCGCACGGGAGTGGCGGAGACGCCGTAGCGCTCGCCGAGGGCGGGCGCCGAGTAGACCTCGCCGGGCACCAGGTCGCCGTCGACGAGGGCGGTGCGCAGGGCGTCGAGGATCTGGCCGCGGACGGAGTGGCGCTGGACGGGCCGCGGGGCCGTGGGCTCACCGTGGGTGTGTTCGCCGCGGGCCGCTTCCGCGGAGAGGGGCTCCGGGCATCCCTGAGCGGGTATGCGGACGGAGGCGTACGACTGCGGGAGGGCGAGGTCACGCGCTCTGGCCTGCTCCACTCGGGTCCTCCTCCGGCAATCGGCCCGGGCCCGGCTCGCGGGTGGCGGACCCCTGAGTGCACGATAGGCGGCCTGGGCCGCAGTTCAAACATCGCGGAGATCGGGTAAGGTAAGGCTAACCTGCTAACGATCGCGATTCGGTGGTCCCCGGCATGACCGTTCCTGCCCTGCTGCCCCGCCTCACCTCACCGGTGGCCGGCGCCTACGCGCGCCTCGCCGAGGTCTTCCCCGGCCTGCGCGTCAAGGAGCTGACGGACGGCACTCCGGCGCCTGCCGGAGCGGGCTGGGTCGGTGCGGCCGACCTCGCGGCGGGCGGAGCGGCGCTCGACTCCTTCCTCGCCTGGGACAACGCGCAGGTGCTGCGGGACTACGGACAGCAGGCCCGCCCCGACGTCGTCGCCAGCTTCGGACTGCACCGCTACGCCTGGCCCGCCTGCCTGCTGTTCACCGTTCCCTGGTTCCTGGACCGCAGGGTGCCGCGTGTTCACGTCGAGGACGTCGCCTTCCAGCGCGCGCTGGGGCAGATGACCGTACGGATCCGGGGTTTCGCCTGCCTCCCCGGCGACCCGGCCGCCGAGCTGCCCGGCGCCCGCGTCGTCCCGGACGAGGAGGCGCTGCGCGCGGAGGTGCGCGCAGCGGTCGCCGAGCACCTCGGGCCGGTCCTGGACGGCTTCGGACCCCGGATGCGGCGCGGAAAGCGCGCCCTGTGGGGGATGGCGACCGACGAGATCGTCGAAGGCCTGTGGTACATCGCACATCTGCTCGGTGAGGAGCCGCGCGCGGTCGCGCAGCTGGAGCACCTGCTGCCGGGCACCGCCGAGCCGTATGTGGGGAACGCCGGATTCCGCGAGCTCACCGCGCCGAACGGCGAGCGGCTGCCGACCCGGGACCGGGCGAGCTGCTGCCTGTTCTACACACTGCGGCCCGAGGACACGTGCGTCACCTGCCCGCGCACCTGCGACGCCGACCGCGTGGCGCGGCTTCAACAGACCGCTTGATTCCACGCCACCCTTTCGAGTGACGTTAATTCGAACTCAACTCTGTTGTTCCAAGCAGTAGTTCGAGCAGATCACACCTATTCGCGTGCCCGTCGGGCCCGTTGGCGTTCAGTTGCGCCGAAAACCCCTGGGTGTCCCCGAGCTTCGGCCAGGATGGCGGCCGAAACGCCCTACCGCGATGCAAGGGACACCGCACATGAGACTGACCGACATATCGCTGGACTGGCTGCTTCCGGGCGCCGTGATGATCCTGGGAGTCCTGGCGGCGGTGGCGGTGCTCGCGCGCGGCAAGCGCGCCGGTGACAAGGCCGCGGCCGACGACTCGTGGGAACGCAGCGAGGACCGGCGCAGGCGCAAGGAGGCGGTCTACGGCACCGCTTCCTACGTGCTCCTCTTCTGCTGCGCCGCCGTGGCAGCCGCCCTCTCGTTCCACGGCCTGGTGGGCTTCGGGCGGCAGAACCTCAACCTGTCCGGCGGATGGGAGTACCTGGTCCCGTTCGGGCTCGACGGCGCGGCCATGTTCTGCTCCGTCCTCGCCGTGCGGGAAGCCAGCCACGGCGACGCCGCCCTCGGCTCCAGGCTGCTGGTGTGGACGTTCGCCGGGGCGGCTGCCTGGTTCAACTGGGTGCACGCCCCGCGGGGGTTCGGCCACGACGGCGCTCCCCACTTCTTCGCGGGCATGTCCTTGTCCGCCGCGGTCCTCTTCGACCGGGCCCTGAAACAGACCCGTCGAGCGGCGCTGCGCGAACAGGGCCTGGTGCCCCGTCCGCTGCCGCAGATCCGGATCGTGCGGTGGCTGAGGGCGCCGAGGGAGACCTTCGCCGCCTGGTCGCTGATGCTCCTCGAGGGCGTACGGACCCTGGACGAGGCGGTCGACGAGGTGCGCGAGGACCGGAGGCAGAAGCAGCAGAACCGGATGCGCCGACGGGACCGCGAGAAGCTGGAGCGCGCCCAGATCAAGGCACTCAACCGGCAGCACCGTGCGTGGGGCCTGGGGCGGGTGGACCGGGGCACGCAGCTCCCGGCCCTCGGCCCGGCGGCAGGAACCTCCCAGCAGGGTGCCTCCACATCCGTCGTGGAGCCTGCCATAGCCGAGCCGGGACAGCTGCCCGCGCGGCCCCGGCCTTCCCTGCAGGCCGTGCGGTCTGCAGGCGCCGAACCGATCACGGTCGACCTGACGGCTGAGGACGACACACAGACCCTGCCCCGTCTCGACTCCCTCGAGCAGAAACTCAAGGATCTGGAGCAGCAGTTCGGCTGAGTGCCGCGGTCCGGACGACCGCCGTCATCAGGACGACTGCCGTCATCCGGAAGACCGCCGCGCTGCGGGGGCGGCCGGGCCCGTGGGCTCAGGCCGCCCCCGCATACAGATCGAACCAGACGACTTTGCCCACCCCCTGCGCGCTGCGCACCCCCCATGCGTCCGCAAGGCTCTCCACGAGCACCAGCCCCCGGCCGCTCGTCCCGAGGTCGGCCCGTGGCCTGTCCGACACCGGCAGTCCCGCCATGAAGTCCTGGACCTCCACATGGAGCCTCGAGTCCTCGACGGTGGCGGTGACGACCGCTCCCTGATCGGTGTGTATGAGGGCGTTGGTCACCAGCTCGCTCGCGAGGAGTTCGGCCACGTCGGCCGCGTCCGCGGTGCCGCCCTCCTGGGGATCAGGCCATTTGCCGAGCAAGTCGCGTAAAGCGTGGCGCACTTCGGGCACGGCGGTGAGATCACCGCGGCCGAGTCTGCGGTGCAGCCGGCCGCGAACTCCCGCGCCCCCGTGACGTCCTGTCATCATCCCCCACCCACATCAAAACGAGCTTCGTGACGGTCACCGGATGCATGCCCCGTGCGCGGAGCACCACTCATGTGGATTTCGCCAGATCCCCCCGGAAACGCTGATGTCAGGGCCGTGGCACGTTCCGCAGATTCGAGCGGGCCATCTGCGCCATCCTGCCGACGCCGCCGTCCAGCACAATCTTGCTGGCCGAGAGCGCGAAGCCGGTCACCATCTCGGCGCTGATTTTGGGCGGGATGGACAGGGCGTTCGGGTCGGTGACCACGTCGACGAGCGCGGGTCCCTTGTGCCTGAAGGCGTCCTTGAGCGCTCCTGCAAGCTGCTTCGGCTTCTCGACCCGTACTCCGTAGGCTCCCGCGGCACGGGCGATGGCCGCGAAGTCGGGGTTGCGGTAGTCCGTGCCGAACGACGGCAGTCCCGCGACGAGCATCTCCAGCTCCACCATGGAGAGCGACGAGTTGTTGAACAGCACGATCTTCACCGGCAGGTCGTACTGGACCAGGGTCAGGAAGTCACCCATCAGCATGGTGAATCCGCCGTCGCCGGACATCGAGACGACCTGGCGGCCACGGTCGGTGAACTGCGCGCCGATCGCCTGCGGCAGGGCGTTCGCCATCGATCCGTGGCTGAACGAGCCGATGATGCGGCGTCGGCCGTTGGGCGAGATGTAGCGGGCCGCCCAGACGTTGCACATGCCGGTGTCGACGGTGAACACAGCGTCGTCGTCCGCGAGTTCGTCAAGGACGGCGGCGACGTACTCGGGGTGGATCGGGACGTGCTTGTCGACCTTGCGGGTGTACGCCTTGACGACCCCTTCGAGGGCGTCCGCGTGCTTTTTCAGCATCTTGTCGAGGAAGCGGCGGTTCGTCTTGGCACGCACCCGCGGGATCAGGCAGCGCAGGGTCTCGCGCACGTCGCCCCATACGGCGAGGTCCAGCTTGGAGCGGCGGCCCAGGTGCTCGGGCCGGACGTCGACCTGGGCGATCTTGACGTTGTCCGGGAGGAAGGCGTAGTAGGGGAAGTCCGTGCCGAGAAGGATCAGCAGTTCGCACTCGTGGGTGGCCTCGTACGCGGCGCCGTAGCCGAGCAGGCCACTCATACCGACGTCGTACGGATTGTCGTACTGGATCCACTCCTTGCCCCGGAGCGCATGCCCGACGGGTGACTTGATGCGCTCCGCGAACTGCATGACCTCTGCGTGCGCACCGGCCGTGCCGCTACCGCAGAAGAGCGTGACCCGGTCGGCCTCGTCGATCATGCGGACCAGCTTGTCGATCTCCGTGTCGCCGGGCCGGACGGTGGGGCGGGTGGTGACGAGGGCGTGCTCGATCGTCCTCTCGGGCGCGGGGCGGTCCGCGAGGTCGCCGGGCAGCGACACCACGCTCACCCCGCCGCGTCCGATGGCGTGCTGGATCGCCGACTGGAGCAGCCGGGGCATCTGCTGGGGGCTGGAGATCAGCTCGCAGTAGTGGCTGCACTCGCGGAACAGCTGGTCCGGGTGGGTCTCCTGGAAGTATCCGAGGCCGATCTCGCTGGAGGGAATGTGCGAGGCGAGGGCGAGGACGGGCGCCATGGAGCGGTGGGCGTCGTACAGGCCGTTGATGAGGTGCAGATTGCCGGGTCCGCAGGAACCGGCGCAGGCGGCGAGCTTCCCGGTGATCTGGGCCTCGGCGCCGGCGGCGAACGCCGCGACCTCCTCGTGCCTGACCTGGACCCAGTCGATGGCGGAGTTGCGGCGTACGGCGTCGACGACGGGGTTGAGGCTGTCGCCGACGACGCCGTAGAGCCGCTGCACGCCGGCGCGGACGAGGATGTCGACGAACTGCTCCGCCACGTTCTGCTTGGCCATGGGATGCGTGCCCTTCTCGATGACCCTCCGGACCGATGGACCTCGAGGTCCATCGGTCCATCAACCCATGGCCGGGCGGGGCGCGCCTGCGCGGTTACGCCTCCCAGACGGCCACCGCCGTACGGTCGTCGGCATACCCCTTCACCCGGAGCTGGGTGTCGGCGAGGAACTCGGCCATCCCCGGGGCGTCCGGCCTGCTCCAGCGCTCGGCCAGTTCCTTTGCGAGCGCCGGCTCGCCGCGCACCGGCTCCGCGAGACCGCTGCTGCACAGCAGGAGCGTGTCGCCTGGCCGGGCCACGGAGGCACGGAAGCGGAACGGCTCGGCGGGCGGCGGCGGAGCCTCGATGTACGGCGCCAGGGGTGTGGGGATGCCCAGATCCATGGTGAGCCGGTCGCCGTCCGGACCGGCCTCCGGCACGGGCGAACCGAACCCGACGACGGGCGCGCCGGTGACGTCGGCGCTGTCGGGGACGACCGGCTCGAGATCCTGCCAGACTCCGTCACGCAGCCGGAGCAACCCACCGCCGCCGACACCGAAGAAGACCCGTGTACGGCACTTCGGGTCGGCGGACAGAAGAAGGCAGCGCAGGCCGGCCGTGTACTGCTCCGGCTCGAGCCCGAGCTCGGCGGCGCGGGCGCGGAGCCTGCCGAAGCTGCGGTCGGTGAGCCGGTGCAGGCCCGACTTGAGATCGCCGCGGCGGCCTGCCCTTATGTCCTCCGAGAGCCGGGCGTGGCTGCGGCCGACGGCGCCGCCGATCCAGCGGCAGGCGTCGCCCGCGGCGAGATGCGCGGTGTCGGCACCGCGGACCCCGCCGGCCACGGCGACCAGCACGAGCGCGGCGGGGCCGGCGCCAAACCGCGCCGTGAGCAGGGCGTCGCGGCGCGGCTCGCCCCGGAACCGGGCGGAATCGCCCCGCACGGAGGCGGCCCGCAACGTGTACGTGCCGTACCGGGCGCCGTCCAGGACGGTGTCGGCGACGAGCTCGTCCAGCGCGTGCGCCTCGGCGGCGGGCAGCGCGGTCGGCTCGGCGTCGTACGTCGGCGGCCCGCCCCCGACCACCCCGGCCCTCGGCCCCTGCGCAGGTACGACCGCCCGCCCGCCGGGTGCACGAGCGCCGTTGCCCTGCTGCGCCCCGCCGTCGCCGCCCGACCGTCCCCCGGCGGTCAGGCCCGGCGGCGCCGCCTGCTGCCCAGTACCGGACGCATCACCGCCCCACGCGCCACCCGGTGACGGCGCGTCCGGCGCGTCCGGACCCGGCACGGGCCGGACACCGCCGCCGGAGCGGCCGTTGCCCGCGGGCCGGGGCCCGCCGGGCGAAGCAGCGGAGCCGTCGCTGCCGGAGGTGGCCTCAGTACGTGGGTCCCGCCCCGCCGCTTTCGCAGGCGTCGCCCCGTCGGCCCCGGGCGCGCCGTCTCCGGTGCGGGCCGCCCCGACCGGAGGAGGCGGTGACACGGCCGCACCGCCCTGCGGGGACGGCGGTACCGGCCCCGGTCCTGCCGGTTCGGCCGTCGGTCGCGGCGGGATGGACGCGGACGGTCGCGCGCCGTCACCGCCCGCAGGCGGGGACGGCGGCGGGTCCCACCAGTTGTGGGGGCGGGCGGTCACCGTGTCGGATGCCGAGTCGAAGCGGTCGTCGAGCGTGTCGGCGGACGACGTCGCCGGGCGGCCCGTGTCCGGAGCGGAGTCGTCGTACAGCCGGTTCCACCACTCGTCCTCGGTGGTAGGCCTGTTGGGCCTCTCCCCCTGCTCACTCATGCCCTTATTGTCGACCGCGGGCAGGGCCAGAAAACGGGCATTCCGAAAAGACACGTGCCAAAGGTCCGCCGGGCGGCCCAACCCCCCACGGGAAAGACGCCCGGCGGACCGGTCGTGATCGGCGCGTCCGCGCGTCAGCGCACCCCGTACGCGTCGACCACGAGCTGGGTGACGGAGTTTCCCTTGGCGTCCGTCAGTTCGGTTTTCAGGGTGACGCTGCTGCCGGCCGCGTCGGCGTGGTTCACGGTCGCGGCCCACGCGTCGTCGCCACGCCGCTCCGTGACCGCCTCGGTCCACGTCTCGCCGCCGTCGTACGAGTACGAGACCTTCGCCGCGGTCAGCGCCCCGGGCTTGTAGCCGGCGTGCCCCGTCGCGGTCAGGGCGATCCGCAGTCCGTCGCGCGGGGCGACGGTCTTGAGGCCGTCCTCGGGGAGACCGTAGCCGGGGAAGAGGAGCGGGATGCCCTGGGAGTAGACGGACTCGTCGAGGTGGGAGTGGAACCTCCAGGTCGTCCGTACCTGGGTGGAGCGCTTCCAGACCGCCGCGGGCGACCCGACCTTCATGGTGGTCATGGACAGTTCGTACGCCGCGTCGCCGGCCGGCACCTCGAAGACGCCGAAGGGGTAGGGGCTCTGCCCGATCTCCTCGCCGTCACGGACGAGCCGCATGTTCCCGATGTCGCCGAACGACCCGCCTGTGCCCACGTGTTCGCTGTCGCCCCAGAAGGCGGGGGCGGCGCCGATCAGGTTGCCCTGGCGTTCCGCGGCGAGCGCCGGCCTGCCCGACGTGTCGAGAGGTGCGGCCGGGGCAAGGACCCCGCCGTACCAGGTCTCCTCGCGCTGCTCGCCCGTGCGGTAGCCGCGCGGCCCGTCGAAGAGGTACTCACCCCACGGGAGGCTGGAGGAGACGTACCGCTCCCACCGGGTGTCGCCGGGTGTGTAGTACTCGGTGCGCACGCCCGGTGCGGGGACCAGGTCGAACCCGTAGACCGATGCCTGGATGCCGTTCGGGCGGTGGGCGATGAGGCCGTCGGAGTAGTCGGTGGCAACGCCCATCGCACGGTACGCGGACTCGTTCCTGGCGAGCTTGGCGTCCCGGACCCGGTAGGTGCGGTCGGAGGTCACCGGGCCGGACTCGGGGAAGGCGAGGTTGTAGACGTACGGGCTCTTGGCGGTGGCCTTCCAGCGCAGGGTGACGGGGCCGTCCGCGAGCCGCTCCAGCAGCAGCGCGGCCTCCGCGGCCTCGACGCCGAGGACCGGGTGCGGGGCGGCACCGAAGCCGGTGGCCGGCAGCCACGCGCCGGGCGCGGAGCGGTGCACGACGACGGCGAGGGCGCCCGCGGCCTTGGCGTTGCGGGCCACCGTCGTGGCGTTCGGGCTGCCGTCGGGCAGACGTACGAGCGCGAACCGGCCCTTCACGTCCGCCGCTTCGAGCTCCGCCGGAGTGCCGCTGCCGGCGTCGACCAGGCCCGCCTCGCCGGTGCCGTCGAGGTTGACGGAGCCGGTGCTCGCGGCGACGGGGTGCAGTGCCGGGCCTCCGTCGACGGTGAGCTGCTCGATCAGCGGGGCGTAGGCGCGCCAGTAGCTGGCGAACTCGAAGTCGCCTTCCTGGGGCCGCCCTTGGACGTCCGCGTAGTAGCCGGTGACGGAGCGCGAGCCGGAGAGGGTGCCTGCGTGCACCCAGGTGTCGTCCCAGCTGCGGGCGAAGCCGAGGGTGGTGGTGCGGGTCTCGGACTTACGGTCGGTCCTGATGCCCAGCCGGTGCGCGTCGCGTGCGTCGAGCACGACGGTCGTGTCCTTCTTCAACTCGACCTGGGGCCTGCCCAGATAGGTCACGGTGCCGTCGGGTGACGTGACGAAGGAGGAGAGGAAGTACGAGCCGGGCCGCAGCCGGTAGACCTGGTCGGCCGCGCCGGCGTTGGCGCGGCGCTCGCCCGTCGCGTCGTCGGTGCCGATGACGTCGATCGAGGACGACCCGGCGGCGGGCTTGCCTGCGCGGTCGAGAAGCTTGACGCGCAGCGTGACCGTCTCGGGCTCAACGTACAGCGAGAACGGCGTGGAGACGGTGACACCGCGCGCGGTCGCGATGACGCGGCCGGTGATGTCGCCGTACTGGGCGCGATCGAGACGGGTGGACGGGTCCAGGGTCAGCGGGACCTTTACGGTCGCACCGGCAGGCACGGTCACCGAGCGTGCGCCGAGCCGGGCGAGGCCGGAGCGAACGGCGGAGCCGTCGTTGCCGGTGACGTTCCGCACGTCCAGGTCGAGCCGGACGGGCGCGTCGCCACTGTTGGTGTACGGAATCTCGACGGTGGTGCGGTCGCTGTCGTCCTGGGGCCAGTTGAAGGCGCCGCCCTGGACGGCGGGGGCGCCGGTCACGGTGGCGTCGACGGCGGCCTTCACGTCGAGCCGGCCACCGCCCGTCTCCCGTACATCGCCGGGCACGGACGCCTTCGCCGAGGACACCAGCGCGGCCTTGATCTGCTGCGCGGTCCAGCCGGGCCTGCGCTGCTTGACGACGGCGGCGGCGCCCGCGACGTGCGGGGCGGCCATCGAGGTGCCGGACATCGACCGGTACGCGTACACGCCCCGGCCGCCCGCGGCGGCCGCCGAGATGCCGACGCCGGGCGCGGCGATCTCGGGCTTGAGGGTGTGCGTGACGATCGCGGGGCCGCGGCTGGAGAACTGGGCGGTGCTGTCGTCGCGGTCGACCGCGCCGACGGTGAGGACACTCGGCGCGCAGCCGGGCGAGGAGACGGTGTTCAGTGCCGGGCCGGTGTTGCCGGCGGCGACGACGAACAACGTGCCCTTGCTCTGGGCGAGTTCCTCCGCGGCGGTGCTCATCGGGTCGGTGCAGTCGGTCGGCTCGACGCTGCCGAGGCTCATGGAGACGACGTCGGCCTTCTGGTCGACGGCCCACTGCATGCCGGCGATGATCCACGAGGCGGCGCCGGAGCCGGAGTCGTTCAGGACCTTGCCGCTGAGCAGTTGGGCGCCGGGGGCGACACCCTTGTTCCTGCCGTCGCTCGCCGCGCCGGAGCCGCCGACGGTGGAGATGGTGTGGGTGCCGTGGCCCTGACGGTCGTCGGGCGTCTCGGAGTCGGTGAAGTTCTCCGCGGCGGCGACGCGCCCCTTGAGGTCGGGGTGTTCGGCGTCGACACCGGTGTCGAGGACGGCGACCTTGGTGCCCTTGCCGTCGTATCCGGCGGCCCAGGCCAGGTCGGCCCGGACCTGCCGGGTGGAACGGTCCAAGGTGGCCTCGACCTTGCGGTCCAGCCACAGCTTCTTCAAGCCCGCGGCGGACCGCGAACGGGTGTCGGTGACATCGGCCCAGAAGTCGGCCGCATGCTTCTTGTCGGCCTTGAGTGCGACGCCGTCGACGGCGTCCAGCACGAGGGAGCGCTCGGCACCGCGCGGCGCGGCGGGGACGGAGCGGGCGACATCGTTGCGGTACGTGGCGATCAGGGGCAGGGCGGTGGTGTGTGCGTCGTCGTAGCCCTGGCGGACCAGGCCGGTGACGTTGAAGAGCTGCTCGTCGACCGTGCCGGCGGCGAGCACGGCGGCGGCGCCCTCGGGGTAGACGTACAGGTCCTCCCCCGCTCGGCGCGTCTGCACGGTCGCGGTCGTGCCGTCGGGGCGCGGCAGCACGGTGACCGACGGGGCCCCGGCGGCGTCCTTGCCGACGAGTACACGGTCGCCCGTGACCAGGGTGACCGTGGTCGGCCGCTCCCCCTGTCGCGCTTCGGCCTCGCTGCCGACCAACGGTCTCTTCCCGGCCGCCTCGTCCTGCGGCCCGGCGGCCGCCGACGGCGCGATTGTCGTGACGGCCAGGACGGCGGCTGTGGCCGCTCCCAGTGCCGTACGCGATATCGGGCGCATCGCTCTCCCATCTGATTCCGACCGCAAAAGGGCACAAAGGTCCCGTCTCCGGTGGCTGTTGGTGCTGCGGTGGCACCACGTTGACAGAGATGCGGCCGGTGCAGGGATGATGTCCCGCGGCGGGTTTACGCCGTGGCCGGTTTCCGCCACGGCGGCCCATAAGCACACGTCCGGGGAGGGGTTCGGTGCTGGGAGCGATAGGGCTCGACGAGAGACAGGAGTCGGCCTACCGCGCGCTGGTCGCGCTCGGGGCCGCAGAGATCGCCGATCTCGCACGCCGGCTCACATTGCCGGAGCCGGAAACGGAACGCGCCCTGCGGCGCCTCGAGCAGCACGGGCTGGCCGCACAGTCCTCCGCACGCACCGGACGCTGGGTCGCCGCACCGCCCGGTGTCGCGCTCGGTGCGCTGCTGACGCAGCAGCGCCACGAGCTGGAGCAGGCGGAACTCGCGGCGGCGCTGCTCGCCGAGGAGTACCGCGCGGAGTCCGACGAGCCGGCGGTCCACGACCTGGTCGAGGTGGTGACAGGGGCGAGCGCCGTCGTACACCGCTTCGTCCAGCTGCAGCTCGGCGCGACGGAGGAGGTCTGCGCGCTCGTCACCGGCAAGCCCGTCGCCGTCACCGGCACGGACAACGAGGCCGAGGAGAACGCGGCGGCGCGCGGTGTGGCGTACCGGGTCGTCGTGGAGCGCGAGGTGCTGACCATGCCCGGCGGGTTCGCGGAACTGTCGGCGGCGCTGAGCCGCGACGAGCAGGTCCGCGTGGTCGACCGGGTGCCGACGAAGCTCGTCATCGCCGACCGCGCCCTGGCGATGGTTCCCCTCACCGGGCGCGGCGCCGAGCCCGCGGCGCTCGTCGTCCACGCCAGCGGGCTGCTGGAATCCCTGATGGGCCTCTTCGAGGCGGTCTGGCGGGACGCCGTGCCCCTGCGGCTCGGGGGCCTCGGCGACACCTTCGCCGAGGACTCGGTCGGCCCCGACGCCACGGACCTCGAGATTTTGTCCCTGCTGCTCTCCGGCATGACCGACGCGAGCGTCGCCAAGCAGCTGGACCTGGGCCTGCGGACCGTGCAGCGCCGGGTCAAGGGACTGATGGAGCTCACCGGCGTGACCACGCGCCTGCAACTGGGCTGGCACGCCTACGCGAAGGGCTGGGTGGCTCGCGACCTGCACGAACGGAACTGATCCTGCACTCTGGGCATGTGGGCGTGTGGCAGCTGCTGATGGTCGGCGGGGTGATGCTGCTGGGCCTCCTCGGGGTCGTCGCCCCGGGTGTCCCGGGGCCGTGGCTGGTGTGGGCGGCGATGCTCTGGTGGTCGCTGCACGAGCAGACGGGGGCGGCCTGGGTGCTGCTCGTCGGCTCGACGGCGGTCCTGCTCGTCAACCAGGTGATCGTCTGGCTGCTGCCCGCCCGCCGGCTGCGCGAGGTGGGCCTCAGCCGCAGGACGGCGGCGTACGCGGGCGCCGGCGCCCTCGTCGGCTTCTTCCTCGTCCCCGTCGTGGGCGCGGTCCCCGGGTTCATCGGCGGAATCTACGGCACCGAACGCAGGCGCCTGGGCGGCCACGGCCAGGCGAAGGCGGCGACCCGTGCCGTGATGCGCGCGGGGGGCACGAGCATGCTCGTGGAACTGTTCGGGTGCCTGCTCGTGGTCGGCGCGTGGATCTGCGCGGTGACCACGGCCTAACCACGGGGGCGTGTGAGGCGCAGGCTCGGACAACTCCGGCCCCGCCGGCAACCAAGCGCAGGCTCGGGCATCTCCAGCCCCGCCGGCGTTTGAGGCGCGGGGTTCGGGGCGGAGCCCCGACGAGACCGGCGAGGTCAAGCCGCCGCTGACGGGCCCTCACGTTCTCGCCCGCACAGGTCACCTCGCGACCGGCAGCCGCGCGCATCGCCGGCACGCCCGGGCCGACGCCGCCACCCTGGCGTGCGACGCGGCCGCGAGGGCGCCGGCGCACGCGAGCAGTGGCCAGTGCGTGGCCAGCACTGCGGCGGTGGCGAGCGCGAGCGTCGCGAGCGCCATGGCCACGCTGGCGGTGGTGCCGGCCCAGGCGACCGCGAGAGGCAGCCGCCGCGGGGTGGCCAGCCGGCGGGCGAGGGTGCCGGTGACGGCCAGTGTCGCGGCGGCGAGCACGGCGGCCACCGTCGCAACACCGGCCAGGTGAACGGCCAGGAGTTGCGCGGTCCGGGGCAGCAGCCAGGTCTGGCCATGGTGTGCGGTCCAGGACAGGTACCAGCAGGCGATGAGGAAGGGGGCGGTGAGGGCGACGGCCCGGGCGGTGTGCCGGGCCTGGGCGATGGTCAGCTCCCGCTGGCAGCTCGGCACGAGTTCGTCGACGGTGCCGAACTCCCGTACCGCCTGCTGGGCGGCGCTGCGATAGGGCATCCCTTCGTGGGCATGCGCCTCCACCGTGTCCGCGAGGCCGTCGCGGATCTCCTGGATCATCCTGGCCTTGGCCCGGACGGGGCCGTGCAGGGCAGCGGTCAGGCCCCGGACGTGGTCCTCGACTGGGTCGGCCTGCCGACCGGCGGCCGTCATGTCGCGAGTCCGGGCGGCGGCGCGGCGGGGTTCAGGACCGAGCCGATCGCCGTGGTGAACTCGGTCCACGCGGTCCGTTCCCCGGCCAAGGTGTGCCGGCCCGCGTCGGTGAGCTCGTAACACCGCCTGCGCCGTTCGCCCTCGGACTGCCAGCTGCTGCTCAGCAGCCCGAGCCGCTCGAGCCGGTTCAGCGCCGGGTAGATCGTGCCCGTGCGCAGCTCGAGCACGCCTCCGCTGCGCCGCTGGACCGCGGCGATGATCGCGTAACCGTGCAGCGGGCCCTGCTCGAGCACGGCCAGCAGCAGTCCGTCCAGGTGCCCTCGCACCGCATCCGCCCTCATGAGTAGGCAGCCTACACAAAAGCAGCATTGGCAGTGTATGTATTGGCAGCCAACGTAGTAATCACGAAGGGGAGGCGCCCGCAGTGACCAAGCTGCTGCTGTCCATCCATGTCCTCGCGGCGATCCTGGCGGTCGGATCGATCACCGTGGCCGCCTCGATGTTCCCGCGCTTTGCGCTGCAGGCGTCCGGCGGCGAGGATCCGGGCGGGCGGGCCGCCGGGATCGCCGCGCTCCTGCACCGGATCTGCCGCGGCTACGCCATCGCCGGCCTCGCCGTGCCGGTCTTCGGCATCGCCACCGGCGCCCAGCTCGGCGTCCTCACCGACGCCTGGCTGATCGCGTCGCTCCTGTTGACCGCGATCGCCGCGGCCCTGCTGGCGCTGGCCATCCTGCCCGCCCAGCAGCGGCTGCTCACGTCGGCTCAGGAATCGCCGGCCGAGGGCGCTGCGCGCCCGGTCGCAGCCCGGCTGACCATGCTCACCGGCATCTTCAACGTCCTGTGGGCCGTCGTCGTCGTCCTGATGATCGTCCGCCCCGGCTCCACGACGGGCGCGTGAGCGCCGTACGCACCTTGCGGTTCGCGGCCGCCGTCGAGGCCGCCTCCCTGGTGGTGCTGCTCGGCAACCTCTTCACCACCCACACACCGGCGGTCTCGTCCCTCGTCGGCCCGCTGCACGGCACCGCCTACCTCGTCGTCATCGCGGCCACCGCGACGGCCCCCTCCGCCGCCGCGTCGGGCGCCCGACGACATGCCCTCGTTCCGGGAGTCGGCGGGGTGCTCGCCCTGCGCCGCATGCGAAGCCGAACCCGAACGGGGGCGTGAGCCCGGGCGCCCGGGCAGGCCGCCGCACCCCGGACCACGACGGCAGCCTGCGGGAGCCGCGCCCATGGGCAGTCCACCCATGGGCGCGAGCACCCCCGGTGACGGTGCCTCAGCGCAGACGGCGCTTCAGCACAGACGCCCGCGCTTGGCAGCCATCGCCGCACGGCCCTCCGCGCCCTTCATCTTCCAGTCGCGCCGGATCTCCGCCCGCAGCCTCGCGTCCGTCTTCGCGACGATCCGCTGGTTCTCCCGCAACAGCTTGCGGTAGCTCTCCAGCCGGCGTTCCGGCAGCGCGCCGTCCTCGATCGCGGCGAGCACCGCGCACCCCGGCTCGGCCTCGTGCGCGCAATCGTGGAACCGGCACCGTTCCGCGAGGTCGTCGATCTCCGAGAACACCTGGTTCACGCCGGTCGCCGCGTCCCACAGCCCCACTCCCCGCAGACCAGGCGTGTCGATGAGAACTCCCCCTGCCGGAAGGACGAGCAGATTGCGGGTCGTGGTCGTGTGCCGGCCCTTCCCGTCGATGTCACGGGTGGCCTGGACCTCCATGACGTCCTCGCCGAGCAGGGCGTTGGCGAGGGTGGACTTGCCTGCGCCGGAAGTGCCGAGCAGGACGCTGGTGCCGTCGGCGACGATCGCCTTGAGCACCTCGACGCCCTCCCCCGAGGCGGAACTGACGGGCAGGACCTGGACGCCGGGGGCCGTGGTCTCGACGTCCTGCACGAGGTAGGACAGACCGGTGACGTCGGGGACGAGGTCGGCCTTGGTGAGGACGACGAGCGGTTGCGCACCGCTCTCCCATGCCAGCGCCAGGAAGCGCTCGATCCGGCCGAGATCGAGTTCGACCGCGAGCGAGACGCAGATGACGATGTGGTCGATGTTGGTGGCCAGCACCTGGCCCTCCGACCGCTTGGACGACGTCGACCGCACGATGGCGGTGCGCCGCGGCAGGAGGGTGCGTACGAACTGCGGGTCGCCGTCGGGGTCGACGGCCACCCAGTCGCCGGTGCAGACGATCTCCATCGGGTTGCGGGGCGTGACGAACTCGGTGTCCGCGCGCACCACACCGCCAGGGGTGATCACGTCGCACTGGCCGCGGTCGACCCGCAGGACGCGGCCGGGCAGCAGACCGCGGTCGGCGTACGGGGCGAACTCCGCCTCCCAGCCCTCGTTCCAGCCGTACGGGGCGAGAGAGTGCGACGAAGAAGAAGAGGTCGAAAGAGCAGACAGATTCAAGGGAAACCCTTCACAGGGCGGCCCCGGCACGCGCGTCTTGGGCGCGAAGGATGTGGAAGGTCAGCCGGTGGCCGCGGAGGTGGACTTGACGCACTTCTGGATGTGGGCAGCGCCCGTCGCGAAGACAGCCATCGGGTCACACCTCCTGCACTTCACTCGACCAGGAGCGGAGGCCACCGGCCACCGCTCGATTCGCACCCACCCTAGAGGCACGGGTACGTCGGGTGCCACGGAATTTATTCGCACGGCCCGGCGGCACTCTGCAGGCCTGCCGGCGGGGGGACGCGTGGTCCGCGGCCGGCTCCACGAGCGGTGCCGCCCGCTGCCCGTCAGCCGGCTCCCGGCTCCCCGCGCGCCGTGGCGTCTCCGGGGTGCTGCCCCCGTCCCAGGGCCCGGCCCGACAGCGGTGTGGGCGACAGGTTGCTGCTTTCCTCGCCCGGCTCGAGGAGGGTGTCGGCGGAGCCGACGATCAGCGGATCGGGCACACCGATCGCCTCGACGTCCTTGCTGGCGTAGTCCAGCCGCCACAACAGGCTGCGCATGGCCTCGAGGCGGCCGCGGCGTTTGTCGTTGCTCTTGACCACGGTCCAGGGCGCCTCCTGCGTGTCGGTGGCCCGGAACATGTCGACCTTCGCCGCGGTGTACTCGTCCCACAGGTCCAAGGAGGCCACGTCCGTGGGGGACAGTTTCCACTGCCGTACCGGATCCACCTGCCGGATCGCGAAGCGGGTGCGCTGTTCGGCCTGGGAGACGGAGAACCAGAACTTCACGAGCAGGATCCCGTCGTCCACGAGCATCCGCTCGAAATCAGGGCACTGGCGCAGGAACAGTTCGTACTCGTCCTGGGTGCAGAAGTCCATCACCCGTTCCACGCCGGCCCTGTTGTACCAGGAGCGGTCGAAGAAGACGATCTCACCGGCCGAGGGCAGATGCGCCACATAACGCTGGAAGTACCACTGCCCGGCCTCGCGCTCGGTCGGCTTCTCCAGTGCGACCACGCGCGCGCCGCGCGGGTTCAGCCGCTCCGTGAACCGCTGGATCGTCCCTCCCTTACCGGCGGCGTCGCGTCCCTCGCAGATGATGATGAGCCGCTGCCCCGTGTCCTTCACCCAGCGCTGCATCTTGAGCATCTCGATCTGCAGCACCCGCTTGCGCCGTTCGTACGCGGCGCGAGGCACTTTGCGCTCGTACGGATGGTTCTGCTGCCACGTCTTGATCGGACGGCCCGCAGCATCGAGAAGGACGGGACGCTCGGGCCGGCTCTCGTCCACGGTCAGTCCGTACAGCAGCCGCTCCGCTTCCTTTTCGTGGCTGGTGGTGTCGCTGCCCTTGTCGTTCTCGTCGTCATACACCGGCGTCACCTCGTCTCGCGGAACCACGCGAACTCCCTGATACCGCCACCCGGCACCCGGCACCCGGCGCGCGGGAGGCGGGGCCGCTCCCGAGGGGTTCACGCACGAGGCGGGGGCGGACCGGGAACGTCTCCCGAATGCTGCACCAGTCCGCAGTGACGGACGCCTGGCGCGTCCACGTCGCCCTGGCCGCACTCGCGGATGCCGACCGGGTTCGCGCTGG
>NZ_JBEXRZ010000072.1:0-33989 GCF_040613325.1 Streptomyces sp. NPDC006283
CTTCACACCGCACCTGAACTACCTCCGTCAACTCGATGGCACGCTTGCTAAGGTGGATGACTGGCTCCTGGTGGCCCCTCAGACATCGCCCTGGCCCATGTCGCCGAAGCACAGCGCAGCGTCCTCGCGCTCGAGGACCTGTCGATGTTCGGACGCGACCCGTGGTGGCTCGTCGTCATCAAGGCCGTGTTCTGCTTCGCGTTCCTGATGGTGACCGTGCTGTTCTCCATCGTGTGGGAGCGCAAGGTCGTCGCCTGGATGCAGCTGCGCATCGGCCCCAACCGGCACGGCCCCTGGGGCATGCTGCAGTCGCTCGCCGACGGCATCAAGCTGATGCTGAAGGAAGACGTCATCGTCAAGCGGGCGGACAAGGTCGTCTACGTCCTGGCGCCGATCGTCGCCGCGATCCCGGCGTTCATGGCGATCGCGGTCATCCCGTTCGGTCCGGCCGGCAACGAGGTCTCGATCTTCGGCCACCGCACCACGATGCAGCTGACGGACCTGCCGATCGCGATGCTCTACATCCTCGCGGTCGCCTCCGTCGGCATCTACGGCATCGTGCTCGCCGGCTGGTCGTCCGGCTCGACGTACCCGCTCCTCGGCGGACTGCGTTCCTGCGCGCAGATGATCTCGTACGAGATCGCGATGGGCGCGGCGTTCGCGTCGGTCTTCCTGTACTCCGGCTCGATGTCGACCTCGGCGATCGTGGAGGCCCAGGCGGACCGCTGGTTCATCATCCTGCTGCCGGTCTCCTTCATCATCTACGTGGTCACGATGGTCGGTGAGACCAACCGTGCCCCGTTCGACATGCCGGAGTCCGAGGGCGACCTGGTCGGCGGCTTCAACACCGAGTACAGCTCCATCAAGTTCGCGATGTTCATGCTGGCCGAATACGTCAACATGGTCACCGTCTCCGCCGTCTCCGTGACCCTCTTCCTGGGCGGCTGGCGGGCGCCGTACCCGATCTCCACCTTCTGGGAGGGCGCGAACCACGGCTGGTGGCCGATGCTCTGGTTCGTCCTCAAGGTCCAGCTGCTGCTGTTCTTCTTCATCTGGCTGCGCGGCACGCTGCCCCGTGTGCGTTACGACCAGCTGATGAAGCTCGGCTGGAAGGTCCTGATCCCGGTCTCCGTCGTCTGGCTGATGCTGGTGGCGACCGTGCGCGCGCTGCGGAACGAGAACTACGACTTCCAGCAGATCGTGCTGTACGTCGGCGGCGCGGTGATCGCGGTGCTGCTGCTCTCCTTCGTGGCGGACATCTTCCGGGGCAAGAAGGAAAAGGCCGCTCGGGCCGCCGAGCCGCCGCCCGCCGCCTTCGATCCGATGGCGGGCGGCTTCCCCGTACCGCCGCTGCCGGGACAGGAGTTGCCGCCGGTGCCGCGCAGGCGGTCTCGCCAGGAGCGCGAACTGATTGTCAGTGGTGGACCCAATACTGACAGTGATGGTCCTCGGGACGGAAAGGAGGCTGACGGTGTCTGAGGAATCCGAGAGCAAGTTCCTGAATCCGGTTGCCGGCTTCGGCGTGACCTTCAAGGCCATGTTCAAGAAGCGGCTGACCGAGCAGTATCCGGAGCAGCAGAAGGTCACGGCGCCGCGCTTCCACGGCCGGCACCAGCTCAACCGCCATCCGGACGGGCTCGAGAAGTGCGTCGGTTGCGAGCTGTGCGCCTGGGCCTGCCCGGCGGACGCGATCTACGTGGAGGGCGCGGACAACACCGACGAGGAGCGCTACTCCCCGGGCGAGCGGTACGGCCGCGTCTACCAGATCAACTACGCCCGCTGCATTCTCTGCGGCCTGTGCATCGAGGCGTGCCCGACCCGCGCGCTGACCATGACGAACGAGTTCGAACTGGCCGACAGCAGCCGCGAGAACCTCATCTACACCAAGGAGCAGCTGCTCGCGGGGCTGGACGAGGGCATGGTCGACTCGCCGCACGCGATCTACCCCGGCATGGACGAGCAGGACTACTACCGGGGTCTGGTCACGGAGGCCGCCCCGGGCACGGTCCAGCAGGCCGCGGTCTCGAAGGACCAGCCTGATCGATCGGCAGGGGCTGCGGCCGCGCCGCAGGAAGGCGAGTCGAGCTTCGGCGAGGACGAGCCCGCCTCGAAGAAGGTGATCGGCGCATGAGCACGCTCGCCGCCACCGTCACCTCCACCGGCGAGGCCGTCCAGTTCTGGTTGCTCGGCACCGTCGCCGTCGTCGGCGCCCTGTGCACGGTCCTGATGAAGCGGGCCGTGCACAGCGCCCTGTGCCTGGCCGGGACCATGATCATCCTGGCGGTCTTCTACCTCGCCAACGGCGCGTACTTCCTGGGCGTCGTCCAGATCGTCGTCTACACCGGCGCGATCATGATGCTGTTCCTCTTCGTGGTCATGCTGGTCGGCGTCACGGCGGCCGACTCGCTCAAGGAGACGTTGAAGGGCCAGCGCTGGCTGGCCGCAGCCTGCGGCCTGGGCTTCGGCATCCTCCTCATCGCCGGCATCGGCCACGCCTCGCTGAAGAACTTCAACGGCCTCGGCGCCGCCAACACCGCGAGCGGGGGGAACGTCGAAGGCCTCGCGGCGCTGATCTTCACCAAGTACGTCTTCGCCTTCGAGATCACCGGCGCCCTGCTCATCACCGCGACCGTCGGCGCGATGGTGCTCACGCACCGGGAGCGCACCGAGCGCGCCCGGACCCAGCGCGAACTCTCCGAGCAGCGCGTACGGGAAGGCAAGCACCTGCCGCCGCTGCCCGCGCCCGGTGTCTACGCCCGGCACAACGCTGTGGACATCGCCGGTCTGCTGCCGGACGGCACCCCGTCCGAGCTCACCGTCAACCGGACGCTGCGTGACCGCGGCCAGATCCGCGACGTGTCCAGCGAGGCGCTGAACGACCTCAAGGCCCTGGAACAGCGCTCCGAGGAGCGCCTCGGACGGGACCGGGACGAGCACGACCGGGACGGACAGGAGGCCAAGCGGTGAATCCGGTCAACTACCTCTATCTCGCCGCCCTGCTGTTCACCATCGGCGCGGCGGGAGTGCTGATCCGGCGGAACGCGATCGTGGTCTTCATGTGTGTCGAGCTGATGCTCAACGCCTGCAACCTCGCGTTCGTCGCCTTCTCCCGGATGCACGGCAATCTCGACGGCCAGATCATCGCGTTCTTCACGATGGTCGTCGCCGCCGCCGAGGTCGTGGTCGGGCTCGCGATCATCGTGTCGCTGTTCCGTTCCCGCCACTCGGCCTCGGTCGACGACGCCAGCCTGATGAAGCTGTAAGGGGTCGGAAGAATCGTGGAGAACCTGATTGCGCTGCTCGTCGCGGCGCCTCTGCTCGGAGCGGCGGTCCTGCTGTGCGGCGGACACCGCCTCGACCGGACCGGTCACTGGCTCGGCACCCTGCTCGCGGCCGCTTCCTTCGTCGTCGGCGCCGTGCTGTTCACAAACATGCTGGGCAAGGGCGCCGAGGACCGCGCCCTGCACCAGACGCTGTTCAGCTGGATCCCCGTCGAAGGGTTCCAGGCGGACATCGCCTTCCAGCTCGACCAGCTGTCGATGACCTTCGTCCTGCTGATCACCGGTGTGGGCACGCTGATCCACATCTACTCGATCGGCTACATGGAGCACGACGAGCGGCGCCGCCGCTTCTTCGGCTACCTCAACCTCTTCCTCGCGGCGATGCTCCTGCTGGTCATCGCCGACAACTACCTGCTGCTGTACGTCGGGTGGGAGGGCGTCGGCCTCGCCTCGTACCTGCTCATCGGCTTCTGGCAGCACAAGCCCAGCGCGGCGACGGCCGCGAAAAAGGCGTTCCTGGTCAACCGTGTCGGCGACATGGGCCTGTCGATCGCGATCATGCTGATGTTCACCACCTTCGGCACCTTCGCCTTCGGGCCGGTGCTGGCGGCAACGGGGGACACCAGTGAAGGCAAGCTGACGGCCATCGGGCTGATGCTGCTGCTCGCCGCGTGCGGCAAGTCGGCCCAGGTGCCGCTGCAGTCCTGGCTCGGTGACGCGATGGAGGGCCCGACCCCGGTCTCCGCCCTCATCCACGCGGCCACCATGGTGACCGCCGGTGTCTATCTCATCGTCCGTTCCGGCGCGATCTTCAACGCGGCGCCGGACGCACAGCTCGCGGTGGTCATCGTCGGCGCGGTCACGCTCCTGTTCGGTGCGATCGTCGGTTGCGCGAAGGACGACATCAAGAAGGCACTGGCCGGTTCGACGATGTCGCAGATCGGCTACATGATCCTCGCGGCCGGTCTCGGCCCGATCGGATACGCCTTCGCGATCATGCACCTCGTGACGCACGGCTTCTTCAAGGCCGGGCTCTTCCTCGGCGCCGGTTCGGTCATGCACGGCATGAACGACGAGGTCGACATGAGGAAGTACGGCGGTCTGCGCACGTACATGCCGATCACCTTCGTCACCTTCGGACTCGGCTATCTGGCCATCATCGGCTTCCCGGGCCTGTCCGGCTTCTGGTCCAAGGACAAGATCATCGAGGCGGCGTTCGCCTACGACGACGGAATCCGCGGCTGGATCTTCGGCGGCGTGGCGCTGCTCGGTGCCGGCATCACCGCCTTCTACATGACGCGGGTGATGATCCTGACCTTCTTCGGCGACAAGCGCTGGCAGCCGGCGCCCGACCCGGACAAGGCCCCGAGTGTCGAGCCGGGCATCGAGGTGACCCCCGGTGCGATGCCGCATCCGCACGAATCGCCCAAGTCGATGACGATCCCCATGATCGTGCTCGCCTTCGGGTCGGTCTTCGCGGGAGCCTTCTTCTCGATCGGCGACCGGTTCGCCAACTGGCTCGCCCCCGTTACGGAGTTCGAGCACCCGCACCCGGTGATCAGCGTGCCGGCCATCACGACCGCGACCATGGTCGTGCTGCTGATCGGCGCCGTGATCGCCTACCTGATGTACGGACGCAGGCCGGTCCCGGTCACCGCGCCGCGCGGCTCGCTGCTCACCCGGGCCGCCCGCCGCGATCTCCTCCAGGACGACTTCAACCATGTGGTCCTGGTCCGCGGAGGCGAGCACCTCACCCGGTCCCTGGTCTACGTCGACCACTCCCTGGTCGACGGAGTGGTGAACGGTACGGCCGCCTCGTTCGGCGGGCTCTCCGGCCGGCTGCGCAAGCTGCAGAACGGCTACGCCCGCAGCTACGCGGTCTCGATGTTCGGCGGTACGGCGATCCTGATCGCCGCGACCCTGCTGATGAGGGCGGTCTGACCATGTCTTCTGCAAGCACAGCCTTCCCGCTTCTGACGGCAACGGCGGTACTGCCGGCGGTCGGCGCCATCGCGACCGCCGCGGTGCCCGCCGCGCGACGCACGGCCGCCAAGTGGCTGGCCCTGCTCTTCTCGCTGGCCACGCTCGTGCTCGCCGCGATCGTGTTCGTACGGTTCGAGCCGGGTGGCGACCGCTACCAGCTCACCGAATCGCATGCCTGGATCGCCGACTTCGGCGTCCGGTACGAACTGGGCGTGGACGGCATCGGGGTTGCGCTGATCGCGCTGACCGCGGTGCTGATGCCGTTCATCATCCTTGCGGGCTGGCATGACGCCGACCCGTTGGAGTCGGATTCGCGCAGGTGGCGGCCCACACAGGGTTTCTTCGCTCTGATCCTGATGGTCGAGGCGATGGTGATCCTCTCCTTCGAGGCCACCGACGTCTTCCTCTTCTACATCCTGTTCGAAGCCATGCTCATCCCGATGTACTTCCTCATCGGCGGCTTCGGCGACCGCGCCGCCCCTGCCGGACGAGCCGCCGCCGCGGCGGGGGGAACCGAAGAGAACGCCGCGGCCCAGCGCTCCTACGCGGCCGTGAAGTTCCTGCTCTACAACCTCGTCGGCGGCCTGATCATGCTCGCCGCGGTCATCGGGCTGTACGTGGTCGCGGGCAGCTTCTCGCTCTCCGAGATCGCGGAGGCGCGGGCCTCCGGCTCCCTGGAGATGGCGACCACCACCGAGCGGCTGCTGTTCCTCGGCTTCTTCTTCGCCTTCGCGGTGAAGGCGCCGCTGTGGCCGCTGCACACCTGGCTGCCCAATGCGATGGGCGAGGCGACCGCACCGGTCGCCGTCCTGATCACGGCGGTCGTCGACAAGGTCGGCACCTTCGCGATGCTGCGCTTCTGCCTCCAGCTCTTCCCGGAGGCGTCCAAGTGGGCCACGCCGGCCATCCTGGTGCTGGCGCTGATCAGCATCGTCTACGGAGCGCTGCTGGCGGTCGGCCAGCGGGACATCAAGCGCCTGATCGCGTACGCGTCGATCTCGCACTTCGGCTTCATCGTCCTGGGCATCTTCGCGATGACCAGCCAGGGCCAGTCCGGTGCGACGCTCTACATGGTCAACCACGGGCTGTCCACGGCGGCACTGATGCTGGTGGCAGGCTTCCTGATCTCGCGGCGCGGCTCGCGGCTCATCGCCGACTACGGTGGTGTCCAGAAGGTCGCCCCGGTGCTCGCGGGCACCTTCCTGATCGGCTCGCTCGCCACCCTCTCGCTGCCGGGACTCGCGCCCTTCGTCAGTGAATTCCTGGTCCTCGTCGGCACGTTCGCCGCGTATCCGGTCGCGGGCATCGTCGCGACCCTCGGCATCGTGCTCGCCGCGCTGTACTCCCTCGTGCTCTACCAGCGGACCATGACCGGTCCGGTGAAGTTGGAGGTGCGGGAGATGCCGGACCTCAAGGCGCGTGAACTGGCGGTCGTCGCACCGCTGATCGCCCTGCTGATCCTCCTCGGCGTGTTCCCGAAGCCGCTGACCGAGATCGTCAACCCGGCCGTGGAGCACACGATGTCCGACGTACAGAAGAAGGACCCCCGGCCCGAGGTGGAGGCAGCCAAGTGAGTGCTACAGCTGTCCACAGCCTGTGGACAACGGCCGCGCAGGTCGAGCCGCTCGGCAAGATCCCCGCGCCCCACATCGAGTACGCCCAGCTGGCTCCGGCGTTGATCGTCGTCGGCGCGGCCGTCCTGGGCATCCTCGTGGAGGCGTTCGTCCCGCGCAGGGCCCGCTACTACACCCAGGTGTTCGTCACCGTCGTCGCGCTCGCCGCCGCCTTCGCGGCGGTCGTCGGGCTCGCCGCAAGCGGATACGGCACCACCAAGGCGCACATCGCCGCGATGGGCGCCATCGCCGTCGACGGACCCGCGCTGTTCCTGCAGGGCACCATCCTGCTGGCCTCGCTGGTGGCGATCTTCACCTTCGCCGAGCGCCGGCTCGACACGGCGGTCCACGGCAACCGCGTCGACTCGTTCGCCGCGGAGGCCGCCGCCGTCCCCGGCAGCGAGCACGAGAAGGCAGCGGTCAAGGCCGGGTTCACCACCACGGAGGTGTTTCCGCTCGCGCTCTTCGCCGTCGCCGGAATGCTGGTCTTCCCGGCCGCCAACGACCTGCTGACGCTGTTCATCGCGCTCGAGGTCTTCTCGCTCCCGCTGTACCTCCTGTGCGCCGTGGCCCGCCGCAAGCGGCTGATGTCACAGGAAGCCGCGGTGAAGTACTTCCTGCTCGGCGCGTTCTCCTCGGCCTTCCTGCTGTTCGGCATCGCCCTCGTCTACGGCTACGCGGGCTCGGTGTCGTACGCGCGGATCGCCGACGTCGTCGAGGGCAGCGTGCGCACCATCGACCCGGCGCTGGCCGACACCATGGGCAACGACGCGCTGCTGCTGATCGGCGGCGCGATGGTCATCATGGGGCTGCTGTTCAAGGTCGGCGCGGTGCCCTTCCACATGTGGACGCCGGACGTCTACCAGGGCGCGCCGACCCCGGTGACCGGCTTCATGGCCGCGGCCACCAAGGTCGCCGCGTTCGGTGCGCTGCTGCGGCTGCTGTACGTGGTGCTGCCGGGCCTCGCGTGGGACTGGCGCCCGGTCATGTGGGCGGTCGCCATCGTGACCATGCTGGGCGGTGCGATCGTCGCCATCACCCAGACCGACATCAAGCGTCTGCTGGCGTACTCCTCCATCGCCCACGCCGGCTTCATCCTCGCCGGTGTGATCGCGACGACGCCCGACGGCGTCTCGTCCGTCCTCTTCTACCTGCTGGCGTACTCGTTCGTGACGATCGGCGCGTTCGCCGTCGTCACGCTGGTGCGCGACGCGGGCGGCGAGGCGACACACCTGTCCAAGTGGGCGGGTCTCGGGCGGCGTTCGCCGCTGGTGGCGGCGGTGTTCGCGGTGTTCCTGCTGGCCTTCGCCGGTATCCCGCTCACCTCGGGCTTCGCCGGCAAGTTCGCCGTCTTCAAGGCGGCGGCCGAGGGCGGCGCGGGCGCCCTGGTCGTGGTCGGTGTGATCTCCTCGGCGATCGCCGCGTTCTTCTACATCCGGGTGATCGTGCTGATGTTCTTCAGCGAGCCGAAGCCGGAGGGTCCGACGGTCGCCGTGCCGTCGCCGCTGACGATGACGACGATCGGCGTCGGCGTCGCGGTGACTCTTGTCCTCGGCGTGGCACCGCAGTACTTCCTGGATCTGGCGAGCCAGGCGGGCGTGTTCGTGCGCTGACAGCCCGTCACCAGCACGAAGGTCCGGCCTCTCCTCGGGGGAGGAGCCGGACCTTCGTGGTGTTCAGGACCCGGAGCCCGTGGCGCGCACGGACCCGGTGCTCGACCCGGAGGCGTCGCCGAGGAAGCAGGTGACCTCGCGGTCGCCGAAGGCCCACCCGGAGGACTGGGGGTGGTAGTAGTACACCTCCAGCGTCTCAGCGAGCTTCGGGTTGTCGCCCACGTAGTCGGTGAGCAGCGTGCCGGCGCACTTCTCCTGGGCGATGGAGACGACCTCGTCCGCGCCGGGGTACGGCCCGTCCTCCAAGTCGAAGACGGCGTACGCCTCGGCCTCGTGGGGCTCGCTGCACGGCACGATGCTCACCGAGAACGCGGCTTCACCTCCCTCGCTCTCGTACTCCTCCAGCTCGTCGTTGGTGTTGAAGCAGTCGCCCTGGCGGATGTCCTGTACCTGCTCCGACCCGGGGCTGGTCACCTGGCCACCGCTGTCGCGCTTCGCCGGGGGACCGTCGTCGAAGGCACCGGACACGCCCAGGCCGATGATCAGGGCCCACAGGGCGAGCGTCGCGCCGTGGATGGAGATCGCGGCGACGGCGAAGCCCTTGCCCTTCTCGCCGTTCCGGCGGATCTGGGAGAGGGCGACGATGCCGAGGATCAGCGGCAGCAGAGGGAAGGGGAAGACGAGCGAGAGGACGAACGCGACGATGGCCAAGGCGCTCATCCTGCGCGGCGGTGACGGGTACCAGGCCGGCGGGGCGCCGTACGGCCCCGGCTGACCCGGCCCGTACGGGCCCGGCTGCGAGTACGGTCCCGCGGAGGGCGGTGGCGGGGGTATGGACATGCTGCGCGGCGCTCCTGGTGCAGAGGGTTGAGATCCGCAACCTATAGCCAAGCGGTGACAGCACGAACACCGGTGCACCCTGCCCCGGCCGGCCACCGCTCCTGTCGAGACCACCTCCTCCCGCGTCGACCCGCCGTGGAACACCGTGCCGTAATCCGCGGCGCATCCCGCCCACGCCACCGCCCCCGTCTCCCGGCCGGCCCGCGCCGCGTAGGCGCGCACGTCCGAGTAGGGATCGTGGACCGCCGACGCCAGGTGGGTGGACCATAGCGACGCTTTCCGGACAGTGGTGTTGCCGCAGTGTTGCGCCACCTGCGGTCGTCGAGTGCACGGCTGTGACCTGCGGATTTGTCCTCAGTGGAGCAAGATCAGCCACTGGTGGACCCCGGACGTGCCCCGTCCGACCGCGCCACCGCCGCACGAAGGCCCGGCACCCGAGAGCGGGGATGCCGGGCCTTCACGGTGTCGGGGCGCAGTCAGCGCGCGGGGACGATCCGTCCGGTGACTTCGCCGAGCCCGACGCGTACGCCGTCCGGGCCCGGAGCCCACGCCGTCATGGTCACCTCGTCACCGTCCTCCAGGAACGTCCGCTTGCCCTCCGGCAGTTCGATGGCGTCGCGTCCGTTCCAGGTGAGCTCGAGCAGCGAGCCGCGCTGGTTCACCTCGGGGCCGCTGACGGTCCCGGAGCCGTACAGGTCGCCCGTGCGGAGCGAGGCGCCGTTGACCGTCATGTGGGCCAGCTGCTGCGCGGCCGTCCAGTACATCGTGGCGAACGGCGGCTCCGCGACCACCTGGCCGTTGATCGCCACCGAGATCCGCACGTCGAAGCCGCCCGGCTCCTCCTCCGCGGAGTCGTCGAGGTAGGGCAGCAGGTCGAAGTCCCGCGCGGGCGGCGCGGTCCTGGCCGCGTCCAGAGCCTCCAGCGGGGTCACCCAGGCGGCGACGGACGTGGCGAAGGACTTGCCGAGGAACGGGCCGAGCGGCACGTACTCCCAGGCCTGGATGTCGCGCGCCGACCAGTCGTTGAGCAGGAAAAGCCCGAAAACGTGGTCCCGGAAGTCCGAGAGGGCCACGGTGCTGCCCAGTTCGGAGGGAGTGCCGACGAGGAAGCCGACCTCGGCCTCGATGTCGAGCTTGACCGAAGGTCCGAACACGGGGGTGGCGTCGGCGGGCGTCTTCCGCTGCCCCGAGGGACGCACGACATCGGTGCCGGAGACGACGACCGTGCCCGCCCGGCCGTGGTAACCGATCGGCAGGTGCTTCCAGTTGGGGGTGAGCGCGTCGCCGTCCGGGCGGAAGATCCGGCCGACGTTGGTGGCGTGGTGCTCACTCGCGTAGAAGTCGACGTAGTCCGCGACCTCGTACGGCAGGTGCATCGTCACGGCGCCCAGCGGGTGCAGCAGCGGCTCTATGTCGGGTCGGTGCGCCGGCACCGTCACCCATGCCGTGATCGCACGGCGCACATCGCGCCATGCCGTGCGTCCGGCCGCCAGCAGCGGGTTGAGGCTCGGCCGGGCCAGCAGGCCGGCGTATGGGGAGCCGAGTGCGTGCGCGGCGGCGCCGGCGTCGAGCACATGGTTCCCGATACGGACGCCGAGGCGCCGACGGTCCGGTTCGTCGGCCGTGGTGAAGACGCCGTACGGAAGGTTGTGCGGGCCGAAGGGATCGCCCTCGGCCAGATCGAGCGGGCTCTGCTCGGGCATCGGTGCTTGCCTCGCTTTCCACGGGTGTGGACGACACGTTACGTGCCAGCCCCGGGGTCACGGCAGGGCCTAAAGGATCACACGCGCTGGTCGGTCCGGGTCACACGCGTGCCCTCGGGCCAGGTCATGGGCGCACCGTCCGGTCAGGGTCACACGCGCTGGTCGGTCCGGGTCACACGCGTGCCCTCGGGCCAGGTCATGGGCGCACCGTTCGGTCCGGGTCACGCGCGCCCCCGGTTCCCGGTCAGGCGCGCGCCGGTCGGTCCGGCACCCGGGGAATGCGCTTCTCCCAAGTGCGGTGGTAGACGATCTCGTTGCCGTCCCTGCACACCACTTCGTTCGACGCGACGAAGTCCGCAGCGTCACAGGCGAGCTCCGAACGCGTCTCGATCCGCACGTCCCAGGCCAGTTCGGGCCGGTGCAGACGGATCGTCCAGTCGGAGCGGGTGCGCGCCGACAGCGGGTCGTCCTCCTGGACGGTGAAGGTCTCCCGGCCTTCCTCGGTGTACTCCAGGCCGTCCGGATACACGAGCCTCCCCTCGCGCCGCGGGTCGACCTCCAGCCGCCACTCGCCCTTGGCGACATCCCTGACCACCAGCCGCTCCGGGCGCTCCTCGTCCAGCGTCGCCGGGGAGCTGACGCCGAGCGGCCCGGACTGTTCCGGCGGCTCGAAGCGGATGCCGGTGTCCTCCCGGTGCTCGCCCGGTTCGCGTACGGGCAGCTCGAGGCCGGAACCGGCCGGGTCCAGGGAGAAACCGGCCGAGTCAACCTGCGGCCAGATCCAGGGCCAGTACGCCGAGGAGACCGCGAGCCGGATGCGGTGCCCGCAAGGAAAGGTGTGTCCGACGGCGTTCAGCTCGAACGCGACGTCCTCCGTCGCCCCCGGCGGCCATGCGTCCGCCCGGTCCGGGCCGTGGCGTGCCCGCAGGTTGAGGGCCCCGCGGGTGACCAGGGTCGACGAGCCGTCCGGCGCCACATCGCAGAGCCGGGCGACCGCCTGGCCGGTCGGCACGTCCATGCGCAGCCGCAGCGTCACCCGGGGCCGCCCCAGGATCTCGATCGGGTGCGGCCCGGCCACGGGGAACTCGAAGCACGCCGAGCGGGCGTCCTCGTCCCGCTGGTCAGGGGGAAGGTCGGCGTCGTCGCCGGAGGGGAGGAACCGTCCGGCGTCCATGCCGGTGTGCTGCGGGGAGCGGACGGTGACCGGCTCGCCCTGGAACGCGTAGGCCGTCGGCGTGATGTACGGCGACGGCCACGCGGGGTCGCCGGCCCAGCGTCCCGGCAGTTCCTGGAGGACGGTCGCGGGGCGGTACGACGCGGTGATCCACGACCGCAGCAGCGGTTCGTCCATCACCCCGGTGTCCCGGCCCTTCAGGTGCTGGTCCCACCACCGCAGGGTCTCCTGCAGGAAGCCGATCGCCGGCCCCGGCGGCAGCCCGCGGTCGGGGTACTGGTGCGACCACGGGCCGATCAGTCCTCGCACCCGATCGGACGGCAGATGTTCCACCAGACGGAGCACGGCGTCCCGGTGGGGGTCGTGCCGGCCGCCCACGGCGAGAACCGCCGCGTCGATCGCCGAGAAGTCCTCGCACACGCCGGTGCGCTTCCAGTAGTCGTCGCGCAGCTGGTGGGCGAGCCAGGTGTGGAGGAGGGGCTCGACCGACTCGAGCCGCCGCAGCCACATCGCCCGCCACTCCTCGCCGGCGTACCGCGGGTCCGGGGGCCGGGCGGTGAAGGCGAGCAGGGTGGCGGCCCAGGCGGGCATGCCGACGGCGAGGACCGAGCCGCCCATGTGGTGCATGCCGTCGTACCGGTCGACGGGCGCGCAGACGGTGACGACCGCCTTCAGCGGCTCGGGCGCGAGAGCCGCGATCCGCAGAGAGTTGAGGCCGCCCCAGGCGATACCGAACATGCCGACCCGGCCGGTGCACCACGGCTGCCGTGCCAGCCACCGGACGACCTCCACCCCGTCCGCCAGCTCGGTGTCGTCGCACTCGTCGCCCGGCAGGCCCTCGCTGTTGCCGTGGCCCCGCACGTCGACCCGCACGGAGGCGTATCCGTGGCCCGCGTACCAGGGGTGGCGTTGCCAGTCGCGGGCCGCGGTCCGGTCGCTGAGCCGGAACGGGAGGTACTCGAGCAGCGCGGGGACGGGGTCCTCTCCCAGTGGCCGCCAGATCCGGGCGTACAGCCGGGTGCCGTCCGTGAGGGGCACACGGACGTCCTCGTGGAAGGTCTCGTACGGGAGATCGGTACGGATGCGCATCGCGGCAACCTTCCGGCGGACCGGGGCCTCTCGTTCAGGTCATGCCCTTCACAGGCCTCGGCGGACGGGGTCCTGGGCGCTTCGGTGCAGGCGGCGACGGGGTCGTCGTCGGTCCTGACAAAGCGCACACCTTTGTTCAACAGGGGTGGAAGAGAACATACCGGCGGCGGCAGGAAGGCGCTCATGGTGATCGAAAGAGGACCGGATACGCTGACTTGAGTGAATCCAGCGACACATCGACAATCCGCGTGATCGTCAGCAGACAGGAGACTCCCTCGTGACCGTCGTCGAGCCGTTCGGGCTGAGCGTGCGGGACCAGGCTCTTGAGGCCGATGTCCAGACCGGGTTGTCGGCTGTCGAGGCGGGCCTGCTCGACGCCACCAAGAGCGAGGTGCCGTTCATCACCGAGGCCGCGCAGCACCTGGTGCGCGCGGGCGGCAAGCGTTTCCGGCCGCTGCTCGTGATGTTGGCGGCCCAGTTCGGCGACCCGTATGCGCCGGGCATCGTCCCCTCCGCCGTGGTGGTCGAGCTCACCCATCTGGCGACGCTTTACCACGACGACGTCATGGACGAGGCCGACGTACGCCGCGGCGTGGACAGCGCGAACGTCCACTGGGGCAACTCCGTGGCGGTGCTGACCGGCGACTTCCTCTTCGCCCGCGCCTCGCACATCCTGGCCGACCTCGGCCCCGAGGCCGTACGGATCCAGGCGGAGGCGTTCGAGCGGCTGGTGACCGGGCAGATCCTGGAGACCGCGGGGCCGCGCGACGGCCGCGACCCGGTGGAGCACTACCTCGACGTCCTCGCCGGCAAAACCGGCTCGCTGGTCGCCGTCTCCGTCCGCTTCGGCGCGATGATGTCCGGCGCCGACGACCGGATCGTGGAGACCCTCACCCAGTACGGCGAGCGGCTCGGCGTCGCCTTCCAGCTCGCCGACGACGTGCTCGACATCGCGTCCGACTCGCAGGAGTCCGGCAAGACGCCCGGCACCGACCTGCGGGAAGGCATCGCGACCCTGCCGGTGCTGCGGCTGCGCGCCCAGGCGCAGGAGCACCGGCGCCCGGAGGACCTGGAGCTCGTCGCGCTCCTCGACGGGGACCTGACGGACGACGCCCGGCACGCGGAGGCGCTGCGCAGGCTCCGCGTGCACCCGGCGCTGGAGCAGGCCCGCAGGGACACCGTGCGGTACGCGCAGGAGGCGCGGGCGATGCTCGCCCCGCTGCCGGACTGCTCGGCCAGGACCGCGCTGGAGGAGCTGTGCGACGCGGTGGTCCACCGCGCCGGCTGAGCCGTCGCGCCCCTGGACCCCTACGGGGCGGGTGAGTTGCCGGCCCCCGATGTCATCCCAGAGGGGTACGCCAAGTTGCGCCCGCGGTCTGACGCTTCCTGGCGGCCCGTTTGGTCATATGGAGAGCACCACCCCTGACAACCACGGAGGTAGGGCACACCATGGCACCGAACGACAGCGCACAGACCACCGAAGAGGCCAAGGACCTCGCAGCGGGCCAGCGCAAGGCCGCCCGCTACATCGTCCCGGTCGCGGTGGCGGGCGTGGCGGCTGCGACCATCGGGCTCGTCCCGGCGCTCGCTGCCTCGGGTGACCCGGATCTGCCGAAGATCAGTGCGGCGCAGCTCATCGAGAAGATGGCCGCGTCGGACACCCAGCAGCTCTCCGGCACGGTGAAGATCAGCACCGACCTCGGTCTTCCGGCTCTCGACTCTCTCGCCGGTTCGCTCGGCGGCGTGGGCGGGGACGGCGAGGGCTCCTCCGCCGACCCCGACTCCAAGCTGAGCGGACTCGCGACGGGCACCCACACCCTGCGGATCGCGGCCGACGGCCCCGACCGGCAGAAGGTGTCCATCCTCGAGGACTCCTCCGAGTACAGCCTCATCCACAACGGCGACGAGGTGTGGGGCTACGACAGCGCCTCGAACGAGGTCTACCACGCCAAGGACGACGAACGGCGCGACGGCAAGGACGCCAGGGACCGCAAGGCCCCCGAGGACCTGCCGAAGGACCTTCCCACCACGCCCAAGGACCTGGCGGACGAGGTGCTGAAGGCCGCGGACGAGACCACCTCCATCACCGTCGGCGGCACGTCCCAGGTGGCCGGCCGCGACGCGTACAAGCTGGTCGTCAAGCCCAAGCAGGGCGGCTCGACGGTCGGCTCGATCACCGTCGCGGTGGACGCGGAGAACGGCGTGCCGCTGAAGGTCACGCTCACCCCGAGCAGCGGCGGCAAGGCCGTGATCGACGCGGGCTTCACCAAGGTCGACTTCTCGAAGCCGGCGGCCTCGACGTTCGACTTCGCCCCGCCCAAGGGCGCGAAGGTGACGGAGGCCGGCGAGGAGGCGCACCGGAAGGCACCCGAGGAGCCCGAGGGCTTCAAGGGCCTGGAGGGCTTCAATGGTCTGAACGTGATCGGCGAGGGCTGGACCTCCATCGCCAAGATCGAGGGGCAGGGCGGCAAGGGCCTCGACGGCGGCAAGGGCGGCGAGGGAGACGCGCCGCCCGAGGCGCAGCAGTTCCTCGACGCCCTGGGCGACAAGGTCGAGGGGAAGTTCGGCTCCGGCACGGTCTTCAAGACGCGCCTGGTCAACGCCCTGATGACGGACGACGGCACGGTCTACGTCGGAGCCGTGACCGAGGACGCCCTGGTGAAGGCCGCGAACGCCGACAAGTAGAACACCGACGGGTGACCGGGCCGCGCGACTGCCGGCCGGTGGTCCGCCGGGCCCGCCTCCGCCCCGTCGTGGCTCCTCGACGACGGGGCGGACGGCCGACCGGGCTGGCGCCGGCCGGGCGATTACGAACGGGCGCCGGCGGAAGGCGGTCGGGCGATTACGAACGGGCGCCGGCCGAAGCCGGCCGGGCGATTACGAACGGGACTGGCCATGACCGCCGTCATCGAGACAAGCGGACTCACCAAGCGCTACCGGGGCGGGCAGTTGGCCGTCGACCGGCTCGACCTCAGCGTTCCGGCCGGCAGCGTCTTCGGCTTCCTCGGCCCCAACGGGTCGGGGAAGACCACCACGATCCGGATGCTGATGGGCCTCATCGAACCGACCGCAGGCACCGCCGCCGTCCTCGGCCGGCCCATGCCCCGCTCGGCCGGCGCCGTGCTCCCGCAGGTGGGCGCGCTGATCGAGGGGCCGGCGCTGTACGGGTTCCTCAACGGCCGGGACAACCTGCTGCGTTACGACTCGGCCGACCCGGCCGCCGATCCCCGCACCCGCAAGGCCCGGGTCGCGGCCGCGCTGGACCGGGTGGGACTGGCACAGGCGGCCGGCAAGAAGGCCAAGGCGTACTCGCTCGGCATGAAGCAGCGGCTGGGGCTGGCGGCGGCGCTGCTGCAGCCGAGAAAGCTGCTGGTGCTGGACGAGCCGACGAACGGGCTCGACCCGCAGGGCATGCGCGAGATCCGTGCCCTGGTGAGAGAGCTGGCCGCAGACGGCGCCACGGTCTTCCTCTCCTCGCACCTCCTCGACGAGATCGAGCAGGTCTGCACGCACGCCGCGGTGATGGCCCAGGGCCGGCTGATCACTCAGGGTCCGGTCGCCGAACTGGCGGCCGGAGCCCGTGGGCGGCTCGTCGTCGTCACGCCCGACGCGGCCGACGCGGCCACGATCCTCAAGGAGCACGGGCTGGCCGGCGTCGTTCATGAGGGCGAGCGGGTGACGGCCGATCCGCCGGCGGACGGCGTCGAGCCGGCGGAACTCAATGCCGCGCTGGTGCACGCCGGAGTGCGGGTCCGGGGCTTCGGGGTGGAGCGCGCCTCGCTGGAGGACGCGTTCGTGGCGCTGACGGGGGAGGGCTTCGATGTCGCAGGCTGAGCCGACGGCGCGGGAGAAGGCCACGGCAGAGGGGGAGGCCACGGCGGAGACCGTGCCGGGTGCGCCCCGGCGGCTCCGCTCGCTCGGGCTGTTCCGTTCCGAGCTGACGCTCACCTTCCGCCGCTGGAGGACCGTCGCCCTGCTGGGCGTGCCGGCCGCCGTACCGGTGCTGATCGGTATCGCCGTCAGGATCGAGACGAGCGGCGGCGGCACGGTGGGCGGCGGCGGTCCCGAGGGGGCCGGCGGGCCCGCCTTCGTTGCCCAGATCACCAACAACGGGCTGTTCCTGGTCTTCGCCGCCCTCGCCGCGACGCTGCCGGTGTTCCTGCCGATGGCGGTGGGCGTCATCGCCGGGGACTCCGTCGCCGGCGAGGCGAGCGCCGGCACACTGCGCTATCTGCTGGTCGCCCCCGCCGGACGTACCCGCCTGCTGTTCGCCAAGTTCGCGGCCGTATGCGCGTTCTGCCTGGTGGCGACGCTGGTGGTGGCCGTGTCCGCGTTCGCCGTGGGTGCGCTGTTCTTCCCGCTCGGAGAGGTCACCACGATCTCGGGGGTCCCGATCTCGTTCGCGGAGGGACTGTGGCGCGCCGTGCTGATCTCGGTGGTCGTCGCGGCGTCGCTGACGGGGCTGGCGGCGATCGGCCTGTTCGTCTCGACGCTGACGGGCAGTGGTGTGGCGGCGATGGCGAGCACCGTGGGGCTGCTGATCGTCGTCCAGATCCTGGATTCCGTCCCCCAGTTGGACGCCATTCATCCCTATCTCTTCACGCACCACTGGCTGTCCTTCGCGGACCTGATGCGCGAGCCCGTCCTGTGGGACGAGGTGCTGAAGAACCTGGGCCTGCAGGGCGCCTACGCAGCCGTGTTCGGTTCTGCGGCATGGGCGCGCTTCACCACGAAGGACATCACTGCCTGAAGGGCCGGGGCCTCGGGCTCACATCCCGGCGAAGAACTCCTTGGCCTCGATCCGTGCCCGCTCGTCCTCCAGCACGTCCCCAGGGCGGGTGCCGTTGCCCAGCAGCACGCCGCCGAAGTCCATCTTCATGTACCGGGCGGTGGTGCGCAGGGTTCCCACCAGCGGGTCCGCCACGGACCGGTCGCTGTCCGCGAGCGCGGTCACACCCCACAGCCTGCGGCCCTCCATCCGGGCCTTGAAGTCCAGGCCCGGCACGCGCATCCACCCCGACCAGTGGTCCAGGTAGCGCTTGGTGGCGGTCGAGACGGAGTACCAGTACAGCGGCGAGGCGATGACCAGGTCGGTCGCCGCCAAGGTGGCGTCCAGCAAAGTGGCGGCGTGGCCGTTGGGCGCCGGGTAGCTGCCGTCGCCTTCGTGGCGCAGGTCCTCGAAGTCGCCCAAGGGCAGATCGGCCAGGTGCCGCCAGCGCTGCTCCACACTCTCGGGCAGCTGTTCCGCGGCCAGCCGGGCCAGCGTCTCGGTGTTTCCGCCGAGGCGGCTGCTGCCGAGCAGGAACAGGAACGTGCGGCTCATGGCTTCTCCCCATTACGGTGCCGACTGCATGCGTGTGCAGTATATGCACACGCATGCAGTCGGTGGGATGGAGGGAGGGGGTGAACCGTCAGAAGGTCAGCTTCCAGCTGTCGATGTAACCCGTGTCGTAACGGGCCACGTCCTGGACGCGCAGCTTCCAGTCACCGTTGGCCGTCTCGGTGGACGCGTCCACGGTGTAGGTGGTGATGACGTTGTCGGCCGAGTCGCTGCCGCTCGAGTTCTTCAGCCGGTACGCGGTGCCGTCCGGTGCCAGCAGATCGATCACCAGGTCACCGCGCCAGGTGTGCTTGATGTCCACGCCGACCTTGAGCACAGCGGGGGCGTTTCCGCTGCGGCCGGAGACGTTGACGGTGGACGTGACGGCGGCGCCGGCGTCCGGGACGGTGACATCGGCGGCGTTCTCGTAGAAGTCGCCGGGCGGTTCGGTCGTGCCCGCCGACAGGGACCAGACGGCGTGTGCGATCGCGTCGCTGTTACGGTCCAGAGCGGTGTCGTTGATGCTCGACGTCGTGTCGCACGAGGAGTGGTAGCAGCGGTCGAAGGCCTGGCCGGCCGTGCCGCCCCACTTCTGGGCCTGGGCGCTGCTCTTCGTGCGGCTTGCCCCGGTGAACAGACCGCCGACCGGTATGCCGACGTTCTTGAACGACGCGTGGTCGGAGCGGCCGTCGCCCTCGGTCTCGATCTCGGTGGGGACGCCGATACCGGAGAAGTAGCTCTTGAAGGTCTGCTCGATCACCGGGTCGTCGTCGTAGACGAAGTAGCCCGGGTTCGACGAGCCGATCATGTCGAAGTTCAGATAGCCCGAGATCTTCGAACGCTCCGTGGACGGCAGGCTGTTCACGTAGTACTTCGAGCCGACCAGGCCCAGCTCCTCCGCTCCCCACCAGCCGAAGCGCAGATGCTTCGCGGGCTGGAGCTGTGCGCGCGAGACGGCGAGCGCGGTCTCGAGCACGGCGGCGGATCCGGAGCCGTTGTCGTTGATGCCGGGACCGGAGCTGACGGAGTCGAGGTGGGCGCCGGCCATCACCGTCTGGTTGACGTCCCCGCCGGGCCAGTCGGCTATCAGGTTGTAGCCGGTGGCGCCGCTGGACGTGAACTGCTGGACGGAGGTGGTGAATCCGGCCGCGTCGAGCTTGGCCTTCACGTAGTCGAGGGAGGCCTTGTAACCGGCCCTGCCGTGGGCGCGGTTGCCGCCGTTGTTGGTGGCGATCGTCTGGAGCTGAGTGAGGTGTGCCTTGACGTTCGCGAGCGGTATGTCGGGTGCGGCGAGGGTGGTCACGGGTGCCACCGGTGCTGCGGATGCCGCGGGCGCGCCGGACGCGAGCAGCCCTGCCAGGGCGAACGCGGCGGCCGCAGCGGCACGTCTGGGAACGGAGAGCTTCATGTGGGGGCTCCGGATTCCGTATGGGGAAGGGACGGAAGTGCGTGACGCCCCGGTTCGGCGGTGCCCGGGGCGCTGGAGCTTGCTGTGCGCGCAGTGCGGATGCGTGTGCGTGGTGCGTGCTGATGTTCGTGAGAGTTTGACGCACCGTCAAGGGCGGAAATCGGTCACAGCCGTTCGTATTGCGGACGACGCTTCCCCGCGCCGGCGCGGCACAAGAGCCCAAGCAGCTCGGCTGCTTGGGCTCTTGGCCGTCTCGCGATCGCACGCGCCGGACGCCGCCGCGGACCACTCTCCGGGCCGAAGGCGGTGCCTTGCGGGCACTCCCGGACAGGGCCTAGTGCACGCAGAACTCGTTTCCCTCGGGGTCGGTCATCACGACCCAGGTGCCGCCCTGCTCGCTCACCCGGCGCAGCACCGCCGCCCCCAGTGCCTCCAGCCTCGCGGTCTCGGTCTCCATGTCGCCGGGAGCCGTGTGCAGGTCGATATGGAGCCGGTTCTTCACCGTCTTCGCCTCCGGCACCCGCTGGAACAGCAGCCGGCGCCCCAGTCCCGTGCCGCTCCGCTCGTCATGGGCGTCGTCCGGATGCCGGACCGCGGCCAGATCGCGCCAGGCCCGTCGGCCGTGTGATTCGACGGTCGCTTCGGGCGGCGCCGCGCCGTGCGCGAGGAGCTGTTCGATCAAGGGGCTGTTGTCCTCGACCAGGTATCCGAGCGCTTCGGCCCAGAAGTCGGCCTGGGCGTGCGGGTCGGTCGTGTCGATCACGAGCTTCCAGTGCAGCGTCATGGAAACCAGTTATAGTGGTTACGTGACGAAGGTTGCAATGGACACGCCGGGCATGCTGCTGCACCCGCCGTCGGGCGGGTCCTTCCGCTTCGACCCGGGCGCGCTGTGTCTGGAGCTGCTCACCACCGGCGGCCCCGGAAGACTTGCCGCGTACGAGGTGCTGGACGGTCCGGACGCACTGCTGCGCTGGGTGTCGGACAGCCGGCTGCCCGACGGGCTGCGGCTGACGGTCGACCCGGCGGACGTGACCGCCGCCCGGGCACTGCGGGACGCCCTGTGGGGGTTGGCCTCCGCCCGGGCGCACGGCGGTGACGCGGACCCGGCCGACGTGGCCGTGGTCAACGCGGCGGCCGCCGCTGCGCCCCTGGTGGCCCGCATCGCCGTGGGCGGATCACGGGAGTGGGTGCCCGGCGCGACGGCGCGACAGATGCTCTCGACCGTCGCGCGGGACGCCGTCGATCTCTTCACCGGCCCCTACGCCGACCGCGTCCGCGAATGCGGCTCACACGACTGCCAGTTGCTCTTCGTCGACACCTCGCGCCCGGGTCGCCGTCGCTGGTGCGCGATGGAGCGGTGCGGCAACCGCAACAAGGTGCGGACGCATCGCGCCCGTCACCTCGAGGGGGACGGAACACGAGCACCGGACTGATGAAGGGCGCGGGGCTCAACAGCGTGAGCGCCGCAGGGCGCACCGGCGGGCGGTGGTGGCCGAGATGGAGGCCGCGCTCGGCGTCGACCGAGGCGGCGCGGGCGTCTGCCGGTGGGCGCCGACGGGGCTGACCGGGCGTCGGCCTACGCCCGCCTCCATGGGCGGTTTGCGACCAACGTCACGTCTTGGGGTGCCCGTTCTCGGCTTAACGTGAGGGGATGGACGCCTTTCTCCCCAGCGGGCCGCCCGGCTGCCCCCTGGTCGGTGTGGCCGCCACCTACATGCCCCGGCTCGTGGAGTTCTCCTTCGAGCCGGGGCTCGTCGCGGCCGTCGACCAGCATGCGGCAGCCGTGCGGGACGCTCTCGTGCCGCACGTGCCCGCACCACGCCGCCCCGGACAGGCCGGTGGCCCGCAGGCGCCCGAGGTGCTGCGGCGCGAGGACCTCGCCGACTACGTCCTGGGGTTCACCGACCGGCTGTCGGAGATCGACTGGTCCGAGCCGGTCGGCTATGACTTCGCGACGCTGCGGCTGACGGCGGTCTGCTGGCTGATCCGCGAGCACGACCTGCTCGCCGCCTGAGGCAGCACGGAACCGGCCGATGACGGGCATCGGCCGGTTCGTCGTCCGTGCGCCAGGCCCGACCCCCGCGTCACATGGGGTCCCGGCCGTTTCCCAGGGGAGGGCCCTCGCCGGTGTCGCGTCCGCGGCCCATGTCCCCGCCGCGCCCCATGTCTCCGCCCCGGCCCATGTCCCGGCCGCGCCCCGTGTCCTGGCCGGCGCCCATGCCGCCCGTCCTGCCGCCGGTGCGTCCGGGCCGGCGCTCCGTGGCGGGCTGGCCCGCCGCCGCGTCCGCACGGCCGCGCTGATAGGCGGAAAGGGTGTCCTTGGCGCGGCCCGATTCCGCCTCGGCCGTCGCGAGCCAGCGCTCCCAGCGTTCCCGCATCGGATTGATGAGGCCGCCGCCCACACCGACGATCACGACGCCCGCGAGGGCGGCGAGCACGGCGGTGAGCAACGGTCCGGTGACCGAGGTCGCGATCTGGGCCTGACTGAGGGCGGCGATCACGCCGAGCGCCACGATGAAGCCCCAGGCCACGGTGGCGAGGGTGCGGCCGTACGACGTCTGGCCCAGGGCCCCCTGGATGATGTCGCGGACCGCACGCGCGATGGCCATGGCGACGACGACGATGACACACGCGACGATCGCCTTGGGGATCCAGGAGACGATCCCGTTGATCATCGTGCTGACCGGATTGGGGCCGAAGACCCCGAAGCCCAGCTGCAGGGCGATCAGCATGATCGCGTAGAAGAGGATCTTGGAGATGATCCCGGTGGCGTCGTACTTCGACCCTTTGAGGGTGTTCGACACGCCGCTGCGTTCGGCCATCCGCTCGAAGCCCGCCTTGCGCAGCAGGCGGTCGGCGGCCTTGGCGATCAGCTTGGCTATGAACCAGCCGATGACCAGGATCGCCAGGAAGGCGATGAATTTCGGGATGAACCGGGCCACGGCGGTCCACGCGGCGCTGAAGCCTTGACCGAAGTCGATCGTCAGCGCGAGGTGTTGAAGCATGCGCACTCGCTCCACTCTTTGGGCCGGCGCGGTCCGTGTGACCGGGGCCTGGACTTCCGGGGTAACACCGGTGGCCCAATGGCGGCCTGTGGCCGACGGCAGCGCTGAGCCGTTCGAGTGGAAAATGAGTCCTGGTGGGTGTGGCGGGCTCTGGTTGCGGCACAGATGTGCGTTGCCCGCCCGCGCGTCAGCCGGCGGGCTCCGTCTGCGGCTCGCTGCGTGGGGTGCCGCCGGCGGGGGGCGTGGTGGCGGTCGTGGGGGCGGGGGCCGCGCCCGGGGCGCCCTGGGCCACCACCGCGCCGGTGTGCCCTGTCGTGGCCGCCGGTCCTGACGGTGCCGTCGTCAGCGGTCCCGCGCCGGAGGCCGCGGCCTGGGCGGCGAGCCGCAGCGCCTCCGCCTTGTTCCGGCGGGCGGTGCGCAGCGCGTCCCACGTCAGGCAGGACAGCGCCAGCCAGACCAGCGCGAACCCGGCCCACCGCTCGGCCGGCATCGCCTCATGGAAGTACAGGATGCCCAGCGCGAACTGGAACACCGGCGCCAGGTACTGCAGCAGCCCCAGTGTCGACAGCGGCACTCGGATCGCCGCCGCCCCGAAGCAGACCAGTGGCGCGGCCGTCACGATGCCCGTCGCGGCGAGCAGCGCCGCGTGCCCGGTTCCGTGCGCTCCGAAGGTCGCGGTGCCGTCGGCGCCGAGCCAGAGCAGGAAGGCGAGGGCCGGCAGGAACTGGATCGCGGTCTCGGCCGCCAGCGACTCCAGGCCGCCGATGTTGACCTTCTTCTTCACCAGGCCGTAGATCGCGAACGAGAACGCGAGGGTCAGCGAGATCCACGGCGGCCTGCCGTAGCCGATGGCCAGGACCAGCACGGCCGCGAAGCCGATGCCGACGGCCGCCCACTGGGCCGTCCGCAGCCGTTCCTTCAGCAGCAGGACACCCATGGCGATCGTGACCAGCGGGTTGATGAAGTAGCCCAGCGAGGCCTCGACGACATGGCCCGAGTTCACGGCCCAGATGTAGACGCCCCAGTTGACGGTGATCACGGTGGCGGCGATGGCTATCAGGCCCAGTTTCCGGGGGCTGCGGAGCAGTTCGCGGATCCAGTCCCACTGCTTGAGCGCGAGCAGCGCGACCGCCACGACGACCAGGGACCACACCATCCGATGGGCGAGGATCTCGCCGGCCCCGGACGGTTTGAGCAGCGGCCAGAAAAGGGGGACCAGTCCCCACATTCCGTAGGCGCCGATCCCGTACAGCAGTCCTGCCCGCTGTTCGTTCTGCGACTTCACTGGCCCTCCTGTCCTACGCACGTCTTTTGAGAAGGTACGCCGTGCGAGGCCATGATGTCATGCCCGTATCGCCATACGGTCATGACCGATCTTGGCGGGCGACGAGCCCGGAGCAGGCCGGGACACGCAAACGGGAGGCGGCATCCCTCGCCGCCTCCCGTCCAGGACCCGCCGTGTGTCAGCCGACGACCGTCCAGGTGTCGTTGCCGGCGAGGAGCGTGGCCAGGTCGCCCTTGCCGTCCCTCTCGATCGCGGTGTCGAGCTGGTCGGACATCAGGACGTCGTAGACCGGGCGCTCGACACTGCGGAGCACGCCGATCGGGGTGTGGTGCAGCGTGTCGGCGTCGGCCAGGCGGGAGAGCGCGAAGGCCGTGGTCGGCGAGGTGGAGTGCGCGTCGTGGACCAGGATCCGCGACTCGTTCTCCGCCGTGACGTCGACGACCTCGAGCTCGCCCGTGGCCGGGTCGCGCACGACGCCCTTGCTGCCGCCCCCAGAGCCTGCGGCCTCAGCCCCGAAACGGATGGGCTGCCCGTGCTCGAGACGGATGACGGCTTCCTGCGCCTGGTCCTTGTCCTTGAGGATCTCGAAGGCGCCGTCGTTGAAGATGTTGCAGTTCTGGTAGATCTCCACGAGCGCCGTGCCCTGGTGCTCCGAGGCCTGGCGCAGCACCTCGGTGAGGTGCTTCCGGTCGGAGTCGACGGTGCGGGCGACGAACGACGCCTCCGCGCCGATCGCCAGCGAGACCGGGTTGAACGGCGCGTCGAGGGAGCCCATCGGCGTCGACTTGGTGATCTTGCCGATCTCCGAGGTGGGGCTGTACTGGCCCTTGGTGAGACCGTAGATCCGGTTGTTGAACAGCAGGATCTTCAGGTTCACGTTGCGGCGCAGGGCGTGGATCAGATGGTTGCCGCCGATGGACAGCGCGTCGCCGTCACCCGTGACGACCCAGACGGACAGGTCGCGCCGGGAAGAGGCCAGCCCCGTCGCGATGGCGGGCGCGCGACCGTGGATGGAGTGCATCCCGTAGGTGTTCATGTAGTAGGGGAAACGGGAGCTGCAGCCGATGCCGGAGACGAAGACGATGTTCTCCTTCGCCAGGCCCAGCTCGGGCATGAAGCCCTGTACCGCGGCGAGCACCGCGTAGTCGCCGCAGCCGGGGCACCAGCGCACTTCCTGGTCGGACTTGAAGTCCTTCATCGACTGCTTGACCTCGGCCTTGGGCACGAGCTTGAGCGCCTCAGTCATCGATGGCCTCCTTGAGCGCCGTGGCGAGCTGCTCCGCCTTGAACGGCATGCCGTTGACCTGGTTGAAGGAGCGTGCGTCGACCAGGTACTTCGCCCGGATCAGGGTGGCGAGCTGGCCTAGATTCATCTCGGGCACGACGACCTTGTCGTACTGCTTCAGCACCGGGCCGAGGTTCTTCGGGAACGGGTTGAGGTGGCGCAGATGGGCCTGCGCGATGGAAATGCCCGCCGCACGCAGACGGCGCACCGCGGCGGTGATCGGCCCGTACGTGGAACCCCAGCCGAGCACGAGCGTGCCGGCGCCGTCCGGGTCGTCGACCTCGACGTCCGGCACCTCGATGCCGTCGATCTTGGCCTGGCGGGTGCGGACCATGAAGTCGTGGTTGGCCGGGTCGTAGGAGATGTTGCCCGTGCCGTCCTGCTTCTCGATGCCGCCGATGCGGTGCTCGAGCCCAGGCGTGCCCGGTACGGCCCAGGGGCGGGCCAGGGTCTGCGGGTCGCGCTTGTAGGGCCAGAAGACCTCGGTGCCGTCGGACAACTCGTGGTTGGGGCCGGTGGCGAACCGGACCCGCAGGTCGGGCAGCTCGTCGAGATCCGGGATCCGCCACGGCTCCGAGCCGTTCGCCAGGTAACCGTCGGAGAGCAGGAACACGGGTGTGCGGTACGTGAGCGCGATCCGCGCCGCGTCCAGGGCCGCGTCGAAGCAGTCCGCCGGGGTGCGCGGCGCGACGACCGGCACCGGGGCCTCTCCGTTGCGGCCGTACATCGCCTGGAGCAGGTCCGCCTGCTCCGTTTTCGTCGGCAGGCCCGTCGACGGGCCGCCGCGCTGGATGTCGACGACCAGCAGCGGAAGCTCGAGGGAGACGGCGAGACCGATGGTCTCGGACTTCAGCGCAACGCCCGGACCGGAGGTCGTGGTGACCGCGAGGGAGCCGCCGAACGCGGCGCCCAGCGCCGCTCCGATGCCCGCGATCTCGTCCTCCGCCTGGAAGGTCCGTACGCCGAAGTTCTTGTGGCGGCTGAGTTCGTGCAGGATGTCGGAGGCCGGGGTGATCGGATAGGAGCCCAGGTAGAGCGGCAGATCCGCCTGCCGGCTCGCGGCGATCAGACCGTACGACAGGGCCAGGTTCCCGGAGATGTTGCGGTAGGTGCCCGTCGGGAACGCCGTGCTCGCCGGGGCGACCTCGTAGGAGACCGCGAAGTCCTCCGTGGTCTCGCCGAAGTTCCAGCCGGCCCTGAAGGCGGCGATGTTCGCCTCCGCGATGATCGGCTTCTTGGCGAACTTCTGCCGCAGGAAGCTCTCCGTGGCCTCCGTGGGCCGGTGGTACATCCAGCTCAGCAGGCCGAGCGCGAACATGTTCTTGCTGCGCTCCGCCTCCTTGCGGGACAGCCCGAAGTCCTTCAGCGCCTCGATCGTCAGCGTCGTCAGCGGCACCGGGTGCACCTGGTAGGCGGCCAGCGACCCGTCCTCGAGCGGGGAGGCCTCGTAGCCGACCTTCGCCATGGCCCGCTTCGCGAACTCGTCCGTGTTGACGATGATCTCGCCGCCGCGCGGCACATCGCCGATGTTCGCCTTCAGCGCCGCGGGGTTCATCGCGACCAGCACGTTCGGTGCGTCGCCCGGGGTCAGGATGTCGTGGTCGGCGAAGTGCAGCTGGAAACTCGAGACACCCGGCAGTGTCCCGGCAGGCGCCCGGATCTCGGCCGGGAAGTTCGGAAGGGTGGAAAGGTCGTTGCCGAACGATGCCGTCTCCGCGGTGAACCGGTCACCGGTGAGCTGCATGCCGTCACCGGAGTCACCCGCGAAACGGATGATCACCCGGTCCAGACGGCGGATCTCCTTGTCGCCGGCGCGCCTGCGCTGCTCTCCGACGAGGGCCTCATCGGACCCGTTGACCTCATCGGCCGGCTCGGCCGGGCTACTGACCTGGCTGGTCACTGAACTGGACCTCCCTCGAGGCGGTTCCTCGGGCCCGACCGGCCCACCGGCCGGCCCATTGGCAACCCTACGACGGTAAGGATGGCCTTCCCCGGACCGCTCACATGTCGGACGTCCCGCCGGACGCCGCGACGTCTTGTCTTGTCCTGCCTTCTGTGTAACCCGGGCTTCCGGGAAGACGTTCCCGGTTCATTCTTTGGGCTGGAAGCTGATGCGCCACTCGACCGCCGACGGTGTGTCGGTGGAGGCCCGGTGTCCGCTCCGTCACCGAAGGGATCCGGTCGGTCATTCCGTGGCATTCGGGTGGCTCGGAAACTCGGCACGGATACCGGGTGGTTCATGAATTCAAGTAGGTCAGCACCGCGAGCACGCGCCGATGGTCGCCCTCGCTGGGGGACAGCCCCAGCTTCATGAAGATGTTGCTTACATGCTTCTCCACCGCCCCGTCGCTCACCACGAGCTGCTTGGCGATCGCCGAATTCGTACGACCTTCGGCCATCAGCCCGAGCACCTCCCGCTCGCGGGGCGTGAGGCCGACGAGCACATCCTGCTTGCGGCTGCGGCCCAGCAGCTGCGCCACCACCTCGGGGTCGAGCGCGGTACCGCCCTGGGCGACCCGCACCACGGCGTCCACGAACTCGCGCACCTCGGCCACCCGGTCCTTGAGCAGATAGCCCACGCCCCGGGTGCTGCCGGCGAGCAGTTCCGTGGCGTACTGCTCCTCCACGTACTGCGACAGGACCAGTACGCCGACGCCGGGATGCTCCCGCCGCAGCTGCACAGCGGCCCGCACGCCCTCGTCGGTGTGCGTGGGCGGCATCCGTACGTCCGCGACCACGACGTCCGGCAGCGCGTCCTGTGCCGCAAGGTCGTCGATTGTCTTGATCAGGGCCTGCGCGTCACCCACACCGGCGACCACATCGTGTCCCCGGTCGGTCAGCAGCCGGGTCAGGCCCTCCCGAAGCAGTACGGAATCCTCGGCGATGACCACCCGCACTCTGTCCTCCACAACCCTGTAGCCCCCTGTAGATGTGCTTCCCGAGCCTTGGCCCACCAGCATTCCAGGATCAGGACGGGCTCGGGGCCGGGCCGTGGTTTTCCCGGTCACCGCCTCGGGGGACGCAGAAACGGGGGGAGGGGGTTGCCGCGGGTTCGGCGAAATACGGGGCGGCCGACCGGTCCGGTGGTGCACCGGCCGACCCGCGGCGCGGGCGTGCGGTTCAGCCTCGCCAGGGGAGTTCCGCCGTCACCGTTGTCGGTCCCCCGGCAGGGGAGTCCACGGCCAGTACGCCGTCCACCGCGCTCAGCCGTTCCGCGAGACCGGCCAGCCCGCTGCCGGCCGCCGTGTCGGCCCCGCCCCTGCCGTCGTCCCCGACCTGGAGCATCAGCCGGTCGGCCGACCGCCACACGTCCACGGAGGCGCGCGTGGCGCGTGCGTGCTTGCTCACGTTCTGCAGCAGCTCGGAGACGGTGAAGTAGGCGATGCCCTCTATTGCGGGCGCCGGCCGCCGGTCCAGGTCGACCTCGACCGTCACGGGCACGGCGCAGCGCGACGCGACGGAGGAGAGTGCGGCGTCCAGGCCGCGGTCGGTCAGCACGGCGGGGTGGATTCCACGGGCCAAGTCCCGGAGCTCCTGCAGGGCCACCTTCACCTCGCCGTGCGCCTCGTCCACCATCCGGGCGGCGGCTTCCGGGTCCTTCGCCAGCTTCTCCTTCGCCAGCCCGAGGTCCATCGCAAGGGCGACGAGCCGGGCCTGTGCGCCGTCGTGCAGGTCGCGTTCGATACGGCGCAGGTCGGCGGCCGCCGTGTCCACGACGACGCCACGGTCCGACTCCAGCTCCACGACACGGGTCACGAGGCGGGACGGCCCCAGCAGCCCTGCCACGAACAGGCGGTCGACGCTGGTCAGAGCACGCATGATCCATGGGGTGGCGATCGTGAGCACGAGGCCGACGGCGCTGGTGGCGGCGATCTCGAAGGGAGTGTCGAGGTAGAAGTTGTGCGTCCCGTCCCCGTACAGCTGCAGACCCTCCACGCCGCCCCACATCGGGAAGGCCCACTGCCACAGCGGATACAGCAGCAGCGCCCAGCCGGTCACCCACAGGGTCACGGCGACGCAGAAGCCGAAGACGGCCCACGGGAAGTGGAAGAGCGCGTAAACCAGGTGCCGCCAGGACGCCCCGCTCTTGAGGATGCCGCCCATCCAGGCGGCGACGCCGTTGTTCCTCGCACCCGGAGCGCTCCGCACCGGCTCCGGCGCGGCAACGTCCAGCCCGAGCAGCGCCCGAGCCCGTGCGCGCTCCAAGGCGCCGAAACCGCGCAGGCCGGCGAGGCCGGCCGCGAACACGGGGATCCCCAGGAACGTGACGAGCAGTCCGGCGCCCAGCGAGGTCACGGTGACCGCGAACGTGAAGGCCACGGTGGCGAGGGGCAGGCTGAGCACCAGATACCCGAACTCGCGCCAGGCCCGGCCCTCGAAGGGCGCGCGCAGCACGGGAGGGAAGAAGTGTTCCCGGGGCGCCGTGTGTGCTGGGGGACCGTATCCGTAGTCCGTGCTGGCCATCGAAGTCGTCCGTTCTGCGGGGCGGCGTTCTGCGGGGCGGGCTGTCATGTCCTCAAGCCTGCTGTGACGGGGGGACGCGCACCATGCGGCCGGTATCCGTCTTGGGCGGGGGGTTTTCCCCACCATGCCGTCGCGGCCGCATGGTGCCCGGCGCCGGAACCGGGCCCGGGGCGGGGCGCCGGGGCCACGTTCGTCGCGCTCAGCGTCCGTCCGGCTCGCGTTCGTGGCGAGCAGGCGGGGGCCGGGGCTGCGGACGCGTTCTTGGCGGGCAGGCGGGAGCCGGGGCTGCCGACGCGTTCTTGGCGACGGGAGAAGCCCTGGCCGTTTCAGGCGCCGGCCGGGCGCTCCCCGCGCTCCCGCCACGGCAGCTCCGCCGTGACCGTCGTCGGCCCGCCCACAGGCGAGTCCAGGGCGAAGAGTCCGTCCACCGCGCCCAGGCGCTCCGCCAGTCCCGCCATGCCCGTGCCCCCGTCCAGCCGGGCCCCGCCCTTGCCGTCGTCCACGACCTGAAGCATCAGCCGGCCCTCCGACCGCCACACGTCCACAGAGGCGTGCGTGGCCTGCGCGTGCTTGCTGACGTTCTGCAGCAGTTCGGAGACGGTGAAGTAGGCGATGCCCTCGATCGCTTCGGCGGGTCGCGTGTCCAGGTCGACAGTGACCGTCACCGGAGCCGTACAGCGCGACGCGACGGAGGAGAGCGCGGCGTCCAGGCCGCGGTCGGTCAGCACGGCGGGGTGGATGCCGCGCGCCAGGTCACGAAGTTCCTTGAGTGCGAGCTTCACCTCGCCGTGCGCCTCGTCGACCATGGCCGCCGCTGCGTCCGGGTCCTCCAGGAGCTTCTCCTTGGCGAGACCCAGCCCCATGGCCAGGGCCACCAGCCGGGCCTGCGCGCCGTCGTGCAGGTCGCGTTCGATGCGGCGCAGGTCCGCGGAGGCCGTGTCGACTACCACGCCACGGTCCGACTCCAGCTCGGCGATGCGGCGTTCCAGATCGTCGGAGGGCGACAACAGCCCCCGCACCATCGCGCGGTCGGCGTTGGACAGCCCCCGCGCGATGAAGGGCAGTACGGGCCAGAGCACGAACAGGCTCACCAGCACGACGGCGAAGGTGAGGACACCCCAGGGCAGCCGGATCACCGAGTACAGCACGGTGCGCCAGGCCACCGGATCCTTCAGGTGGGACCACACCCAGGTGATCAGGCCCTCGCCACGCGAAGACCCGGACAACGGGCTCGGCTCGTCGACTCGTACGCCGAGCAGCGCACGGGCGCGTGCCCGCTCCGCCCGTCCGAGCATGCGCACACCCGCGAGCCCGAGTGCCAGCAGCGGCAGGCCGATCACCGTCACGGAGAGCCCTGCGCCGACGCTGACCGTGACCGTCGCGCAGACGAACCCGATCAGTGCGACCGGCAGGTTGCCGAGCAGATGCGCGATCTCTTTCCACGTGTGGCGGTCGAAGACGAAGCGCACGGAGGGCGGCCGGTCGGTGTCGGGGGCGGTGATGCTCGCGGTCATGGAGGCCAGCCTGCCGGGCCGGGCCGTCGCACGCCATGGGGTACATGGGTGGGGCGAAGTAGGGATAACCCCACCCGGGGTCGACCGATGCGTGACACAACTGCTTACGCTCTCTTTAGCAGGGCCTAGACTCCCGTGCGTACAGGTCGTTAGGGAGCGAGGGGCGGACGTGCCGGAACCGACCGTGGTCGTCCTCGCGGCGGACTACTTCGAGAGCTACTCCGTCGTCGGGCTGCTCGCGCTGATCGGCGTGCTGTTCGTCGCCGTCGCCTTCACCGCCGGCCGGCTGCTGCGGCCCGTGGTCCCGACGCCGGAGAAAATGCTCACGTACGAGTGCGGAGTCGACCCGGTCGGTGAGGGCTGGGCGCACACCCAGGTCCGTTACTACGTCTACGCCTTTTTGTACGTGATCTTCGCGATCGACTCGATCTTCCTCTTCCCGTGGGCGACGGTCTTCGCCGCCGACGGATACGGCGCGACCACGCTCGTGGAGATGTTCATCTTCCTCGGTTTCCTGGCCGTGGGACTGCTCTACGCATGGAAGAAGGGGGTCCTGACATGGACGTGACCCCGACCCCGACCCCGACCCCGGCTCCTGCCCCGAACTCGGGCCCGGCCCCGGAACTGCTTCCGGAGCCGCGGCGACTCGGAGCCCTCGCGCGCCTGGCGCCCGAACCGATGAAGGTGGTCCTCAACTGGGGCCGGCGCTACAGCCTCTGGGTCTTCAACTTCGGACTGGCCTGCTGCGCCATCGAGTTCATCGCGGCCTCGATGGCACGCCACGACTTCATCCGGCTCGGCGTGATTCCCTTCGCACCGGGACCGCGCCAGGCGGACCTGATGATCGTGTCCGGCACGGTGACGGACAAGATGGCCCCGGCGGTGAAGCGTCTGTACGAGCAGATGCCCGAGCCCAAGTACGTCATCTCCTTCGGAGCCTGCTCCAACTGCGGCGGCCCGTACTGGGACTCGTACTCCGTCACCAAGGGTGTCGACCAGATCATCCCCGTCGACGTCTACGTACCCGGCTGCCCGCCCCGCCCGGAGGCGCTGCTGCAGGGCATCCTGAAGCTCCAGGAGAAGATCGCCCGAGAGTCGCTCGGGGAACGCTACGGACACGGCGGGAAGGATGCCGGCGTCCGCCCCTCCGCCACGGCTCTGCAGAGCGGGCTGGTCACGCCGCCTGAGGCGCCCGGCGACGCCGAGGGGGCGACGCGGTGAACCAGTACGACCGGCTTCCCGACGCCGTCACCGAGATCTTCGGCGAGGAGGCGACGGCCGAGCGGGCCTACGACCTGCTCACGGTCGACGTCCCTGTCGGCTCCTGGATCGCGGCCCTGGAGATTGCCCGCGACAAGCTGGGCTGCACCTATTTCGACTGGCTCAGCGCCGTCGACGAGCCGGGTACCGGCTTCCGCGTCTGCGCGCACGTCGTCTCGCTGGAGGGCCGTGCCGTCCGGCGGCTGCTGGTGCGCACGACCGTTCCTCACGCGGCTCCGTCGCTGCCGACCGCCGTCGACATCTACGCGGGCGCGAGCTGGCACGAGCGCGAGACCCACGAGATGTTCGGTGTCGACTTCACCGGCCATCCCCACCAGGCACCGCTGCTGCTGCCGGACGGCTTCGAAGGCCATCCGCTGCGCAAGGACTTCGTGCTGGCCGCGCGGGTCGCCAAGGCGTGGCCGGGCGCGAAGGAGCCGGGGGAGTCGGAGCACGGCGGGCCGAAGCGCCGCCAGATGCTGCCGCCGGGTGTCCCGGACCCGAACGAGTGGGGCCCTCTCAAGGGCCAACTCCCGCCCGCTCCCGCCCGCCCTGCCCGCACACCCCGCGCCGCCGGAGCTGCCGGAGCCACGGCAGCGGCAGGCGAACGCCCGCCACGCCGCACGCGGAGCGCGAGCGAAGGCTCCGCATCCCAGGGTGCGGCGGCTCCCGCCGCTCCGCGCCGTACGCGGAGCGCGAGCGAGGGCTCGGCGTCGCAGGGTGAGGCAGCCTCTGGGGAGCCGCAGGCTCCGGCCGCCCCGGCAGCTCCGCGCCGCTCCCGCAGCGCGAGCGAGGGCTCGGCGAGCCTGCGCCGCCCGCGTGACACGACGCCGCCCGAGCCGCCGACCCGGTCGCAGTCGGAGGTCGCGAAAGCAACGACTCCGTCGCAGACGCCGGAGAAGCCCGAGGCGTCCCAGGTGCCCCCGGCGTCGGACGCGGCTGCCACGCCGCCGTCCAACGAGTCGTCCAGGGCTTCGCAGCCCTCCGGTTCGGAGGCCGGGTCGACACATACGCCGAAGACCCCGGCCACGCCGTCACGCGCGCGCAGCGCCGACGCGCCCTGGCACCACGCCCGCCCCGCGTTCGACGACGCGGACGCCGCAGCGGCGCCCACCGGCTCCCAGCACCGCAAGCTGGGCCTGCCGAACGAGG